>NZ_CANQLZ010000015.1 GCF_947624825.1 uncultured Acinetobacter sp. | reverse complement strand
TTTGTGTGTAGGCTTCTTCATTTGAAAATTATATCGCTGAAAAAGCCTTTACAGATAGGTTTGTGCAACAAAGCCCTCTCAAACTCTTCTTTTTTCAAATTTAGTTCTTGAAGGGTAGATGTTGACTCAATGCAAAACTGTGATCGTAAATCATGCAAATTTTCAGCTTCAGTATAGGTTGTTTGTCCATATCTACTTTTTGCAACATCAACCGTTAAATAGCCATCTTTAACTAATCGAAGTATTAGCCGATAAACACTTTGATAGTTAACATTACTATCCACTACTTTCAAAAGTTTAACTTTATTCCAAAAATCTACAGTTTGCCATGACTCAATATTGTAGCTACAGAATACTCGTGAAAGTTCTTTAAACATTGGTAAATTTTGAATTTCCATATTCATCGCTCAAATAATGAGGATTATAGTCCGTGGATTAAAACCCTTCAATTCCTGATAGTTCTTGTATTTACCGTTGTCACCTATGAATCAAGAACTAGCTCTGTCGATTGGCTCTAACATAAGGGAAACTCGAAAAACTAAATCTATTAGCCAAGAACAATTAGCCTTATTAACAACGATTGATCGTAGCTATTTGGGGCGAATTGAAAGAGGGGAAGTCAGCATTACTGTTGAAAAACTCTATCAAATCTCACAAACACTCAATGTTGATCCTAAAATATTACTCCCGTGATAAATATTTTTTGAGAAGGTGAGGAGCTAGTAGATGGTCTATCTTCAAATTGGTTCGTAACTTTACCTCTTCTATAATATCTATAAGTGTTTCAGTATTCTGATGAAGCTGTGACTCCAAATCATCAATTTGTGTGCGTAGATTTTTATTGGTATCCGTAAGAGCTTGTCTTGTCTTTTTATTCACATAAAGTTGCTGTTCTTTTGTCTTTAGATTTAGTGGAGAAATCTGCTCAGATACATACAGGGATATGAGCTTCTTTCGTTCAGCAGAACTCAAAGTACTTAGCCCACCTGATATGTACCCCTTAGCTGTTAGACGACTATGAAGAGCTTTGTGCGAAATAGGGGATTTTTCAAAACCTTCAATCAACATCATTTGCAATTCTTGTTCGATGACTTCATTTAATTGTTTACCACGTAACATATTAGGCTTCCTTAGTCTCAATTTTTTGCTGTTCTATAGCGAATAGTTCACTTAAGGTTGTTGGTAATTTAGTGATCGCATCGCCATAAGGAAAAATGGGAATAGGTGTTAAGCTATTTTGTCTATCAAGTGCTTTAGTTTTTAAATCATTCAAATAAAGTAATTTTTGACGTAACTCATCAAGCATTTCGCTATAAGATAAATCATGGATTACGATTTGCTCTATATGTGCAAACTCATCTAGCAACTTATTCAAAGTGTGTTGTAGTACTTTTAATTCACCTTTACGGCCAGTTAAAGCAAAGTTTCCACATTGACCACCTGATTGGCAAGCAAGACGTTTAGGGCAATCATGTACAGCCACTTCACGTATACAACCACCAAAAGGCAAGGGATGTAAACAAGCATGGCGTTGGACCAAGGAGTCTGCTAATGAATTATTTTCTTTAACCAATTCATTAAATGACTCTGCGATATCTTGAAAATATTCATCAAAGAAAGATTCCTTTACATAACTCGCCACTTCATTTTTCGAGTCAAAGGTTTGTAAATTCATCTTTAAATTATTTTCTAGATCCAATTTTTCTGAAAAGTACATTAATCCATCATATTTAATAGAATCAATTGGATAGCTTGGCTTTAATTCTTGTTTATCATTTTCATAAAGTGCCAATTCATGTTTTTCTAGCAAACTAGCTGTGACTTTACGTTGTTTTAACGCCAAGTGTTGATAATACTGGTTTTGCTTAATGTCTACACGCCCCATGAGCATTGCTTGTAGATGTTCAGCTAGTCCACTTAAAGCAAGGAAAGTATTAATATTATGGCGTGGGATATGGCTTGTTAGTTTTGAATGCTCTTTTTCATTCTCAAGTAAATTATATTTTTCAAAAACAGACTTACTTAAAGAATTTCCAAAAAAGCTATTTATTAACATTCCATTTAGAGGAATGATGTTTGTTTTATTGATGAAAGCTCTTTGTAGAGTTGCAGATCTAAACTCATGAATAAAAAGTAATTCTTCATAAGCAATTTTTTCAGTTTTTCCTTCATAATTAAAAACATGATCTATAGGGTATTCGGAGTCATAATTAGCTAATCCTTTAATAAAAGTATTAATATCATGTTTTAAATAATATTTTTCGATACATTGATTAGATTTTATCTCCTTGAAGATAGATACATTTTTTAGAGTTTTAATAACTACTTCACGCTGTCCAGCTCGGCCTCTATATGTATATTTAACCCCAAAAACAGTTCCAATCAGATCATCTATTTCCACATAATCTTGATCAATATCATCAATTGATTTTGGTAAAAAATCTGAACAATTTTTTGACCTGATATAATACAGATGCTCTCTATATTCTTGGGTGAGACCTAATACTGACTGAAATATTGTCTCAACTAAATTTGCAGATAAAGGCTCAACCCAGTGGATTCTAAAGCCCGCTCCTTTCGCACCATGGTATTGAATTCCCAATGTGTATTGCTTGATACCATCTAAAGTTAGATGCTCTTTGCTTACTGGATCAAGTATAGGTTGCTTTTTTAATGCATCTGTTTTTAAAAGTATTGCTTCCGTTGAACGTAAACCCGTGACTATGAGTAATAATAAAAGATTCAGAACAATCTTTTCACCATTCGTTTCGCACAAACCAATTAAGGACACAATATTGATAAATGTCCGAATAGAAATCAGCTTCTCTTTATCTAGATCATCTTCATCAAGTTCTAATTGATCTATTAAAGCTTTTGTTTTCTTGGCATTTGGGGTTCTATTCTGGCGATTTATATAGAGGTATTTTTGAGAAAATTCTAAAGGTAGTTCAGTAAAACCGTAATAATTTAACATCTCTTGTAATCTAAGGTATGTACCAGCATGATCAGGAAGATTTGTTTTACTCGAATTTTCTGCCAAAATTTCAAAAGACTTATTTAATATTAATGTAGATAAATAGCAGGGATGTATGCTCTCGATTTTTTCAGAATATAGAGCACTATACCAACGCTTCAGGATTAAAAATTCTGCATATAGTTTTTGAGGTGATGCTTTGGAATTAGATTTACGATAACTAAGAATAAGTACAGATTTAATAAACTCTTGAAAAATAGGATCAATAGTATTGTTTTCGATACCTTTCAATTTTTTAATAGTGCCAAAAGTGAAATGTGTTTTACCACTTCTAGATAACAGCCAACCAGATCCTATCGTACCACCATACCAAGATGAATCGTCCCAATTCCATTTAAAATTAGACTGTAAATTCTGATTAAAGTAATTTTTTTGTTCGTCAATAAAAGCATTATATTTTTCAATGTTCATGAATGTCATCCTTCTGTAATGCACAACGAGCTATTACAGATTCAATTTCGAATTTAGTTGACTCATGTACTCGAATCAATGGATTTCTAGATACCCCAATTCCATCTGATAGCTTAATAAGATCATTGATTTCACATTGTATGCTTTCTAAAACATGATTATGGTTAGCATCTATAAAAGGATGAAAGTACATGCAACCATAGCAATTGCGAACTGGTTGAAATAAACATTTGTCTTCGTAGGAGCACCCACCAATATCATAATGAATTTTGCTACCAATATTTCCTAGTACTTTTTTCTGAAGCCAATCTTTCTTATAAAAAAGCCTTCCAGTCAGGAGCATAGCGATCATTTGTTTATACAGAGAATTTTTACCAAGTGCTTGCGCTCTAATTTGAGCAAGTTCAGGGGTAGAGAAAATATAATGTCTAGCAGTTACAACAGAAGAATGACCTAAGATATAAGCAATCTCTTCAGCAGAAGACCCTGCCATAGCCAAACTATAACCAACGTGATGTCTAAAATCTGAAAAGGAGTACTTTTGCCTTATTATTTCACCTGAAAGAACCGCTTTTCTATAGATTTCAGGAGAAAAATCAAATAATTGTGTATTAATAGCTTTCAAACAAAAATGTGCTGAATATGCCCCCATCTGAAATAGTTTATCTTTAGGATTTAATTTAAATCTTTCGATATAAGCCTGAATAATCTCAGCGACTTCTTCTGGCAGTTTTATTGCTATTTTTTCATGTACATAACGTGCTTGTTTTGCATATGGGATTAGTATGCTGTATCGATGGAATTGATCTGTCGTACGAGTAGTATCTATTTTTATGTCTTCAGCGGATAGTTTAGCTAACTGCACAGGCCTAAGACCAGTTACATAAATCAATCCAAGTATGGAAGAATAGAGTAGGGTTTGATTATCAATGTCTTTATTTGAGTTCACTATATTGTGATTTAGCTTTGAAAACCCCTGTTGAATCATTGTGATAATAGGGTAATCGATCAGATCTTCGTACTGTTGATAATATAATTTTGAATTAAAGGCCTTAGGGCGTTCAAGGAATTCCAATTCGTATTCTTGATTAATATCAAAACCATGAAAGCCCTCTAAAAACAATAATTTAACTAAAAATTTTAAATTGTAGAAATATGTATGATTGTTAATTTTTGCTAGATTAAGGAGTACGGATTTTAAATTATGAAAGTTGAGTGTTAATTGATTTCTTTTTAAAAATTTAATCGCATATATAAAAGCGTGAAATATAACATCAAGTGAAGATGGTGTATTAGTTTGAATAAAATTTGCCAAAAAATATTTCACTAATTTTATTTCAAACGACAATAGCTTAGAAAAATTCAGCTGAATCCGTTCTCCTGAGTAAGTAAAAGCCCAAACTTCATTAGATGTTTGAATAAACTTACTATCAAACTTATCTGCTCTATGAAACTTAATGATTGTTGGTAAATGCAAAGATTCTATGAGACTAAGATCAGCATCATGGAAAATAATAAATTCACTGGAGCTATCATCATTTTTTTCAAAATCCAGATTAAGTTGAGGCATATTCTTATCATTCATAATTTAACACTGGAATCAATTATCCGAGCCAAGTTCATAAAATTAGCACGTTCTACAATAAAACGTTTACCGTAATATATGGGCATTGCACTTGTAGGAGACCAACCACCTAAGGCTCTTAGATCATCCTGTGCTTTTAGCAGAGCATCACTTACACTTTGTGTTAGATCAGAGTAACTAACATTTTCTTTCTTATACTTCTCAAAAGAAAAGCTTAACATCATATAAGCCCAAGAATGTCTACATACGTGTGGAGTTAGGCGTTCTATTGAATCATAAGCTGAAGTATCAAAACACTCAGGCAACAATGATTTTAATGAGAAATCTACCTGATCAAATATTTTTTTAACACTGGCATAACTTAAAGCAGAGTAGGGAGGTTTTAAAGATGTAAATAAGATTTGTGAAGGAATTTCTTTTCGGATCTCATTTATATAAATTTGAATAATTCTATAGTCTCGTTCCTGTAGTTTTATTACTCGGTACGAATATTCATTTTTGATTTTTGGCTTTTTCGATCGTTCATCGAACTCATCATCTGTATTTGTAATAATTAAGCTAAAATTATGATTCTGAATTGATTTTTTAATGGAATTAGTTGTTAGTAGCATAAGTTCACCAATTCTAAGACCATAGTTAAGCATGAGATGTATGATCAGAAAATTCCTGAGTTGCACACTTTTAGATCTAAAAGGATTTAATTCATTGCATCTATTAGATTTGCTCGGTGAAATAACTGAATACAATCCTTTAATCATTTCCTGATTCATACTCTTAAAATTATAATTTATTTCACTTTTAATTGTTTTATTAGCTTTTGAAAAATTATTTATAATTTTTTTCTTTATTGTCATATATTTATTTAAGTTTTCTTTAATTTTTTGAATTTCCTTCAACGTGAGTTGCGGCTGTGATTGGATGCTTAAGTATTCATCAATCAAAAAATTGTAAAACTTTAGAAAGGATCTAATTCTATGGCCAATTGTTGTGTAATTGGTATGGTCTGTATGTCTTAGCCGGATAAGATTACTTTCAATTTTTTTATTATTTTCTAAGTAGACAATAAAATTATCAATTTCACTTTGGATGATCTCAAAGTTATAGGATGTCGAGTAGAACGACTCACAAAAAGATGTCGAAAACTTTTCAAACCAAAATTCATACCAAAATTTTATTGCGATTAAATCTGCATGCTGAGTAGAGATACTTTGAAATCTAAGAAATTTCATGGTGTACAGCATAGGGTACAAACATGGACATGATGAATCCAGATCAAACAAAAGAATTATTTGATTTTCGTTTGAAACTTTCTTTTCCAAATGAATTGTTTTTAAAGCAAACATAGTAAAGTTTATGAAGTATTCTTGAGGTCAACATATCATATTTTACAAATGAAATTGAAATTATTTAAGTTATTGAATTTTCGTTTAATAAAAGAAGATATGAAGTTATTATCAGGTATAAGTCATTTAACATAATATTCATTATACGAAATCTACCTGTTAGAACCCATTTAAAGTGTCTATATCCTCACCAATAAAAATGTCTAGTTTATGATGGTTTGACCATCATGGACTGGATATGAATATAGATGCTGATCACTATGTCTGACAAAGAAATTCAACGTATTGCTGTCCTGCAAGATGTTCGAGATCAACGTATTACTCAAGTCCGTGCTGCAGAAATACTTAATCTTTCAACACGTCAAATTACGCGTTTGTTATGCAAGTTTAATCAAGATGGTATTTCAGGTTTAGTTCATGCAAGTCGTGGCCAACCTGGTCATCGTCGCCATGATGACGTCATGAAATCTAAGTGCCTTTCCATCATTTCTGAACACCTCCTTGGTTTTGGTCCCACATTAGCCCATGAAAAGCTAGCCAGTATGTTTGATCTACATATTCCTGTAGAAACAGTTCGTCGTTGGATGACCGCCAATGACCTATGGATTCCACGTGCTAAACGCCAGAAACGTCCATATCAACCACGCTATAACCGTGACTGTTTCGGTGAATTGATCCAAATTGATGGTTCATATCATGATTGGTTTGAAGGGCGAGCTGCAAAGTGTTGTTTATTGGTTTATATCGATGATGCGACAGGAAAATTGTTGCACTTGCGGTTCTGTGAAGCAGAAACGACCTTTGATTATATGCTTTCAACGAGAGCTTATATTGAACAATACGGTAAGCCTGTAGCATTTTACAGTGATAAACACTCTGTCTTTAGGGTGAATCAGAAATCAAGCCAAAATAGCCAAATAACGCAATTTGGACGCATTTTGAATGAATTAAATATCGATATTATCTTTGCCAACTCACCTCAAGCAAAAGGACGTGTAGAACGTGCGAATCGAACGCTTCAGGATCGTTTGATTAAAGAGATGCGTTTAGAAAACATCAGCTCAATTGAGGAAGCAAATGCTTGGTTGCCCTGCTTTATTGAACAATTCAATCAGAAGTTTGGCAAATGTGCTAGAAATTCAAAAAACTTACATCGCCCATTAACAGAGTCTCAATCTGAACTTGACGATATTTTTACTTGGCAAGAGCCTCGTAAAGTGACCAAAAGCTTAACGATTACCTATGACAAATGTGTTTATATCCTTGAAGCGAATGAATTTAATCAAAAGCTAATTGGACAATATATTTCATTTTTAGAATATCCAGATGGCACTGTGGCGATCATGCATGAAGGTCGTAAAATTAATTACCGAATATTTAATAAACTGGCTGAACTTCAACAAAATGAAGTTGTTGAGAATAAACGATTAGGTGCTGTACTTGAGCATATCAAACAGCAGCATGAAGAATTAGAAAAGCAAAATAAGCGTTCACGTCTGAAGAAAAGTATGCCGAGTCGTAGAGCTCAAAAGGCCATCATTGAACAAAGAAAGTTGAATCCTGTACTTGACTCTTGCAGTTAAAAACACGACATTTTAAATGGTTTTTCGCATAGACATTTTAATTGGTGAATAACACTACCTGTAAACCCAAAATAGAAATGTCCGCTTTTAAAGAATGCATTTTTGCGGTTTTATTAGCGGACGGCTTAATATGTTGGTGTATATAGCGGAAAATCGAAATCGCTTCATAAGTTTTTCAGTTACTAGATTATCTTTTAAACGATATGTTCATGTCTTAGTATAAGACCGGTTTTTAATTTTTTTCTTGTGATCGCCCAAGTACATTTTTGTTCAGTAGTTCGAAATTGCCGCAATGTCATTTTACCGAATAAATATTGTGCATATACATCAATGAGAATTTGTTAACGGTCAAATAGCTGATTTTCCTTTTTCATAATAGCTCCCATCGAGTTAATCATATTTAAATCCTAATCCTCTGATTTTATAAATTGCTCAGGTTATAATACTCACCTCCCAAAATATAGTTGATCTGTTATGAACACTTCCAATGACCCATTGCACGGTAAAAAACTTGCTGATATTTTGGATGAATTGTTGGATTATTACGGTGGCTTTGAAGGCTTAAGCCGTAAAATTGAAATTCGATGTTTTTGTATAGATCCAAGTGTTAAATCGTCATTACGCTTCTTACGTACCACACCATGGGCACGCGAAAAAGTAGAAAACTTATATTTATATGTCTTACGCCAAAAAGCTAAACAACAATCTTAGATTGGCTTTCACCCTGTTTAGATTTATAGTTTCACTTTGATTGCCAATTAGTTTGATTATTTTTGCAAAATTTCTGGTGCTGAATACATTGGTTTTTATCAAGAAATATTCAGCACATATCTTATCAAAAATCATGATCACAGCCAAAAGCTAAGGTTTTTATAAAATAGGCTCAAGCTAGGGATGTAAATCTATTTTATTGATGCCCGAACAATACTTTGGATTGTTTATGGTAATAATTAAAAATGGCTCAAATGTAGGTTGCATTCATATAAGTGATAATATTTTTGAACATTTAGAAAATAGCTAACTTTTTCAAAGATATAGGATATTAATTCAATACTAGGGTAATGAATCTAATGTAGCTCATATATATAAAAAAAAGCGCTCTTTTTAGCGCCTTTTTTATGTAAATGATTTTAAGGTTGTTTAGCAATAGGTTCTAAAGCTACATGTTGAGAACGTCGTTGACGTTTTCGGGTCACAATAATCCCTAAAATCACCACCACACTGGTAATACCAAGCGATAACATCGTTTCATAACTATATTGTGGTGAAAAGAACATATAACCCAGTACACTTAAAATCACAATAATCACAAACCAAGTGAGCCATGGGAAAAGCCACATTTTAAATGGCACTTCAATGTTATTGGCAATGTAATAACGACGTAGGCGTAATTGTGAAATCGCAATCACGAGATAAACAAGTAATGCAATTGCACCTGTTGTAGAGAGTAAGAAACCAAACACTTGTCCTGGAAATAGATAGTTGGCTAAACATGTAATTAGACCAATGACAGTTGAAGCAAGTACAGCAATACGTGGCACACCATGTTGGGTTAGCTTAGTCATGATTTTTGGTGCATCGCCGCGTGTGCCCAAAGAAAATAGCATACGTGATGAGGTGAATAATGCAGCATTCATACAACTTGCTACTGCAATAAACACCACACTATCAATAATTAACTTGGTGCCGGGTACATTTAAGGTCATCAACACATATTGGAAAGTCCCGTATTGCTGTAATAAAGGTGAACGCCAGTCAATTAAAGACACCGCTAAGAAAATGGACACCACAAAAAATAAGATGATGCGATAAAGAACCAAATTGGTGGCTTTTTGGATTTTCTCTTGTGGGTTTTTCGCTTCAGCCGCAGCAATAGATAAAATTTCTACCCCAAAGAATGAAAATGCTGTAATCAATACTGCACCCAATACGCTGCCCAAACCATTTGGCATAAAGCCTTCGTTTTGGATTAAGTTGGCAACACCGCTCACCTCAGGGGCTAAAGGCCAAAAGCCAAGCACTGCCATGAGTGCAACAGCAATAAAGCCAACAATTGCAACGACTTTAATTAATGCAAACCAAAATTCAAATTCACCAAAATTTTTCACACTAAAGAAATTGGCAATACTTAAGATGACTACAAAAGCAAAGGCAAACAGCCATGCAGGCACCATGGGGAACCAAGAGCTTAAGATGGCGGCACCAGCAATTGCTTCAATAGGAATCACTAAGACCCAAAACCACCAATACAGCCAACCAATACTAAAGCCCGCCCATGGCCCAATGGCTTTGCGGGCATAGGTGGAAAAAGAACCTGTATCGGGTTGCATCACTGCCATCTCCCCAAGCATACGCATGACGAGAAAGACTAAAATACTGGTTAAGATATAAGAAACTACCACCGCAGGACCAGCTTTGGCAATTGCAGCGGAAGATCCAACAAATAGGCCAGCGCCAATGACGCCGCCAATGCTAATCATCATGATATGACGATTACTCAGCCCTTCAGGCAGTTTGGTTGGTGTTTCCATAGGGGAATCGTCCTTTATTGTTGTTATAACATCACAAAGTTCTCAATAAAAAACAGGGAAATTCAATATTTCCCTGTGAGGTTTAGTTTAAAGTTGGCATAGAAAATTGTTTGGCTTCACGTACATTTGCCGCCGGCCAACGTTGCGTGATGGTTTTACGACGTGTGTAAAAACGTACGCCATCTGGACCATAGGCATATAAGTCACCAAACAGGGAGCGTTTCCAGCCACCGAAGCTATGATACGCCACAGGCACAGGTAATGGTACATTAATTCCAACCATACCCACTTGAATATGATGACTAAAGTAGCGTGCTGCTTCACCATCACGGGTATAAATACAAGTACCGTTGCCGTATTCATGTTCATTAATGAGTTGCATAGCATCTTGCATGGTGCTTACACGTACAATCTGTAAAACTGGACCAAAAATTTCCTCTTGGTAGCTTTGCATATCTGGCGTGACTTGATCAATTAAGGTGGGTCCAACAAAAAATCCTTGCTCATACCCGCTCGGTGCAGCGCCACGACCATCCACGACAATTTTGGCACCCTGCTCTTCGGCACTTTGAATATAGCCTTCTACTTTGGCTTTATGTGCAGCACTAATCACAGGACCAAAATCATTACTGGTATCTGCGTAGTGGCCATATTTGAGTTTTTTGATTTCGGCTTGTAATTTTTCAATGACCAAGTCAGCAATTTCATCGCCGACTGCCACTGCAACCGACAGCGCCATACAACGCTCACCTGATGAACCAAATGCTGCGCCTAGCAGTGAACTGACCACATTGTCGACATCTGCATCGGGTAAAATAATGGCATGATTTTTAGCACCACCAAGTGCTTGGCAGCGTTTGCCATGCGCCGTGGCAGTAGCATAAATGTATTCAGCAATCGGGGTTGAACCTACAAAACTCACCGCTTGGATAAGTCGATCATGTAATAAGGTATCAACGGCTTCTTTATCCCCATTGACGACGTTAAATACACCATCGGGTAATCCCGCTTTTTTAAGTAATTCAGCCAAGAATAAACTGGTTGATGGATCTTTTTCCGAAGGCTTTAAAATGAAGGTGTTGCCACATACCAATGCCATAGGGAACATCCACAAAGGCACCATAGCAGGAAAGTTAAATGGGGTAATTCCAGCCACTACACCTAAGGGCTGAAAGTCACTCCAAGAATCAATATCTGGACCCACATTTTTACTATATTCACCTTTTAATAATTCAGGTGCACCACAGGCATACTCGACATTTTCAATACCACGTTGCAACTCACCTGCTGCATCATGCAAAATTTTGCCGTGCTCTTGACCAATTAACTGGCAAATATCTGCACTGTGCTGCTCAAGCAATTCTTTAAACTTAAACATGACACGCGCACGCTTAATTACGGGAGTATCACGCCATGCCGGAAAAGCAGCCTGTGCCACAGCAATCGCATGTTCTACGGTTTGCGTATCTGCGAGTGCCACTTGTTTGGTGATTTCACCGGTCGCAGGGTTATAAATATTTTGCGTACGTTCAGTCTGATACGTCAACTGACCTGCAATAAAGTGACCGACTAAGCCAGTTGCATTTGGTGCTTGATTAAATTTTTCGTTAAAGTTCATGATTTTATTTTCCTTAAGCACTGCATGCCGTTTTTGTTGTTTCTAATTGATATAAAGTGTCGCCTACAGCATTCACTAGGCGTTGTAAATCCTGTGCTTTGGCATTAAACATTGGACCAAATTGCAAGGTGTCTGCGCCAAAGCGGACATAAAAACCTGCTTGCCAAAGTTTAAGACCTGCCTCAAAAGGTCGAATTGCAGCATCGCCATGACGTGGTGCCAACTGTACCGTGCCAATCAAACCGCAATTACGAATGTCAATCACATGTGGTGTGCCTTTTAAGCTGTGCAATAGGCGCTCAAATTCAGGTGCAAGCTCAGCTGCACTTTCAATCGCTTGTTGCTCTTCTAAGGCTTGAATGGTGGCTAAACCCGCCGCACATGCCACCGGATGTGCTGAATAGGTATAACCGTGTCCAAATTCAACCATATGTTCAGGCAAATCTTGCTGCATAAAGGTTTGATAAATCTCGCGACTTGCCACCACGCCACCTAAAGGAATTGCACCATTGGTGACTTGTTTAGCAAAATTTAAAATATCAGGCGTTACACCAAAATACTCAGCACCCGTCCAAGTGCCTAAGCGACCAAAACCGGTAATCACCTCATCAAAAATGAGTAAGATATTGTGCTGATCACAAATTTCACGTAGACGTTTTAAATAACCAACCGGTGGTGCAATACACCCTGCTGAACCCGCCACCGGCTCCACAATTAATGCGGCAATATTAGATGCATCATGCAGCTCAATCAGCTTGAGCATCTCATTAGCAAGTTCTATGCCACCCGTTTGGGCACAGCCCTTTTGAAACTGTAAATGTGACTGTAAAGTATGCGGCAGATGATCGGCATCGAGTAACTGACCAAAAGTTTTGCGGTTACCCCCAATGCCACCTACACTGGTACCGCCAACATTCACGCCGTGATAGCCACGTGCTCGGCCAATCAATTTGGTTTTGCTTGGTAAACCTTTAGCACGCCAGTAGGCACGCGCCATTTTCAAAGATGTATCTGCAGATTCTGAGCCTGAATTGGTAAAAAACACATGTTCTAGACCAGCGGGCATCTTTTCAACGATTTTTTCTGCTAACTTAAAAGACCATGGATGGGCAAATTGGAATGCCGGAGCATAGTCAAGCTGCGAAAGTTGTTTGGCGACTGCTTGTTGAATCTCAGGGACACAATGACCTAAACCACAGGTCCATAAACCAGACAACGAGTCATAGACTTGGCGTCCGTGTTGATCCTGCAAATAATGCCCTTGGGCAGATAAAATAAAGCGTGGATCACGTTGAAACTGACGATTTGCTGAAAATGGCATCCAATGTGCTTGGTAATTGAGGTTGTCTAAATTATTGATATTGTTCATATGCATCGCTTTATTGTTGAAGTTATAGCTTGAGTGTAGAGCGCTTATGCAACGAGATAAATTTAGATTCACTCAACTTTAGATATAAAAAAGCTCAACTAAAATGAAAGCCAATAAATTACAGCAAATCACTGATTTTGATTTAAAATTACTAAAAATTTTTAAAACGGTTGCCGAGTGTCGCAGCTTTACTACAGCAGAGAGTGTCTTAGGGATTAGCCGATCTGCCATTAGTTTACATATGACCGATCTTGAAAATCGAATCGGTTTACGCCTATGTCAGCGTGGTCGTGCCGGTTTTTCTTTGACCGAAGAAGGACAAGAAATCTTACTCTATTTGGAAGACTTAAACCGCGCGGTTGAAGATTTTCGTTATAAAATCAACCACATGCATAAAAAACTCAAAGGTGAGCTACATTTAGGGTTAATTAATAATTTGGTCACTATGCATCATGATTTAATTACAGAAAGTTTGGCACATTTAAGTGAAGAACATCCTGATGTCTGTCTAAACTTAAGTATGAGTACGCTTTGTGATATTGAATGTAAGGTGCTTGATCAACGCTTACACTTAGGTGCAGTGCCTTTAGTCACACCGCTTTCAGGGCTAGATTACACTCCACTGTATGCCGAAGATTCATATTTATATTGCGCCAAAAATCATCCACTGGCACAGCAAAAAGACTTAAATTTAAATGATTTGGCTCATTGGGCTGCCGTGAGACCAAACTATGCCATGCCGGAACGCGCTGTACGCTTACACCAACATTTAAATTGCACCGCAACGGCAACTGACCGTGAAGGCATTGCTTTTTTAATTTTAAGTGGCAAATATTTAGGCTTTTTACCGAATCACTATGCGAAGAAATGGCAAGACGATGGTTTGATTTGCGCTATTTTGCCTAAAAAAATGCATTACACCACTGAAATTTGTATGATCACGCGTAAAGGCTGCCGACCTAATTTAATCGTAGAGCAGTTTTTTTTACATTTACGTAGCTTACAACAGCGTAAGCAACAAGCATCTTAAAATTAAAGATGCTGTGCCTCGTTGGTTATATCTAAAAAATAGACTTGATGAACGCTAAGACGATATATGCACTATGAGTGCATATTCCACTAAAAAAATCTATGCATTGGCACAGTTATAGTGCCAATTGGATTTTACACGACCTTTAAAAGATCACCTTTCAATTAATTTTTTCTTCTTTAGTTGAGTTTTTCGTAAATTTATTTTGTATAAGCAATTTTAAATTTCATATAATACTTAGGCTATTTTTTGGTCGGAATTTGGTGTTATGTTTTAGGTTAAATTATCGCGCTGTGCTGTAATGGCAGCAGGAATAGCATCACCTAAAGCGGTACGCATTTCACGCTCAACCAAACGTACAATGGAATCTAAAGCCAAATCATTGTCTTGTCGTCCAAAGGGCTCTTCTAATTCTGCACTTAAAGCATCTAAACCTAACACCAAATACGCAATCATTGCGACCAAAAGCGGTGTCCATAGTCCTAAACTTTGACTTAAACTAAAGGGCAAGATTAAGCAAAATACATACACGGCGCGATGTAACAACACCGAATAAGCAAAAGGCAATGGTGTACTGGCAATCCGGTCACAACCGGCTTGAATATTGCCCAGCTGCACAATATGTTGGGTTAAGCCTTGATAGACAATATCTGAGATGTTTCTATTTTTAAGTTGATGGACCAAATCTGCCTGAATTTTCTCTAAAACCCATTGTGCGGCATTTAGATGGCTTGGCAAAGCCTCAAACTCAGCCTGATTCAAGTTGACATGATCAGTATAGCTTGAAAAATCTTGGTGCTCACGGCGCAAACGATCGCGCAGTAAGTGACTAAATAGCATAACACGATACATCAGCACACGCCGTGCCGGTGCATCTAATACTTGGCTATCACGACTGATATGACGTGAATGGGCAATTAAAGCCCCCCAAAGTTTACGCCCTTCCCACCAACGCTCATAACTGGCATTGTTCCGAAAACTTAAAAAGATCGATAAAATTACCCCAAAAATGGTAAACCCAATGGCAGGGACTTGAGGAAAATGAATCAAATGCTGCTGACTAAAATACAAAAGTAAGGTCGAAATGAGTACCACACAGAGCAAAGCTCCTAAGACTTTGGGTAAAATGGTGCCTGACCATGCAAACAGTAAACTAAGACTATTATTTTTATCGCGAACAATCATAACGGGAGAGATAAGTTGAATATCTCTCCACCTTATGAAGTTTTATATGAATATTCAAGCCATCAGCTTAAGATTTTGGCTGCACCTGAACTTTCACCACATGATCATAAATTTCTGTTTTAAACTCGCCCGTGGCTTTGCCCAAAGCATCGGTCACAGGTAGTGAATAACGTGGTTCAAACACCACTTGATATTGACCCATTGTAGTGGGTTCAACTTTAACATGTAAGAAGCCATAATGTTTGCCGCCTGCCACTAAACGCTGACCTTGCCAAACTTCATCAGCATCACCATGTGCGCTCCAATGCGTGGCTTGAGCTGCCTCAGGCAATAACTCAAAAGGCACATAAGTGGTCGTTGGTACATAACCCGGTCCACGTAAGCCATCTCCTGCAATCCCGACATCCCAATAATGGATACCATCTAATGTCACGGTTTCGAGTAACTCATTGTGTCCTGAGAACACTGCCGTCACGCCATAATCACGTAATAAAGGATGATAGACACGCATAGGTAAGCCGGATTGGCTATCTTCATTATTAACAATACCAGCATTGCCCGACACTAAGCTATGCACACCTGTGCCATAAGCCATATGATGCCATTGCACAAAAATAATCTGGCCTTGCGCACGTGCATCAGCCAATTGACGCTCAGCCCAACGCCATTGTTCTGAACCTTCATTAAAGTCAGGTACCTGTGCCTCGGCACCATTTAAGCCTAAATTGGTGTCTTTACTTGCATCGCTGTCATCGCCGTTGGATGAATCTAAATGAATAAAAGTCACCGGCCCATAATCAACACGGTAATAACGCTCTTGATGACGTGGGTCGCGGGCTTGGTTATCTGGTAATTCAAAATAGCTTTCCCATTTATCATAAGCACGGCGTACGGCGGCAGCACTATAACCACCAGCATTTGGATGCCAATAATTTTCATGGTTACCTAACACAGGTAAAATAGGCGTAGAAGACGCCATATTGCCCCACTCGCCTGCAGCATGTCGCCAAAATTCATCCCAATCGAGTTGACGACCACCCTTTTCTACCAAGTCTCCGGCAATCAACCATAAACGCGGCGATAAACTTGCCGCATATTTTAAAGTTTGTTGATAGCCTTGAGTTTGATCTACTAAATACTGACGCTGATAGGTATTTGGGTCACTGGCCAACTTCCAACCACCTGAGGCTTTGGCATTTGCAGCCCAAGCAACTGTTTTTTGAGTAGATTCAGGTTCTGTTTCCATATCTGCCATCACCACAAAATTAATTGGCGTGGCAGATGAGGTCTGAGGTGCTGTAGTAAAGCTCGACACAAATGGCTCAGGTTGGTCACTGCCCACTTGATACGTATATTGTGTATTGGCAGTTAAACCTGTGATACGGATACGATGCTGATACGGTAAACTTGGGGCTTGACCTTTGGCAACATGGGCAAAAATCTGACCAAAATTTTTCTCGCCATGAATATAGGCAAGCTCCCCATCAGAATAATCTAAATTTTTAGCCAATACCGGTTGGCTCTTAAATGTGCCGACGCCCTCAACCGTGACCGTCACTGGCTGATCATCTTCACTTAACCATAAAATACTCATGGCATCATGAGTTGGGTTTTGTAAATAAGGATAAACGCGATACTGGGTTTGTGCTGCCAGTGGTGGCTGCTCCACTTGAGGCAGTGTTTCAACTTGAGGAGTGGTGACCTGTGCCTTATCATTGTCATTACAGCCAACTAAGGTGGTGAATAACGCCAACATGATGCTACTAGAGAGAATTTTGTGGGGAGTACGCATGAAATGACATCCTGATCTTGAATGTCCGTCACACTAAAGTGTAGCAATGTCATCAAGATGACAAAGCTATGACCGTTTTATGAAGTCCCTAAAAACACATCCAACTTTAAGTAACTTTAAAAACACACACATTGTTTAGTTTTTATTAAATACAAATCATCTCTCTTGCCTATATCCCCGAGAATATATTCAACAATCAAACCAAAATGTAAAACATTGATTAAAAATATTAAACAATTGCAATGATGATCACAGATGCGATTTAAGCAACACACCATACACACTTATAAGCTATGTAAGATTTTGCTTAGCTACATACAATTCAAAGTATTGAGTATTCATCATGAAGCAGCCAACACAACCTTTAAATATAATTTTGGCACTGCTTTAGAAAATGAAAGCTATGTTGAACAATTAAGAGGATACTTAAACCCAAATGCTTATCTAAGATTTTAATATCCTGAATGATTTATATTTTTTCACATAAATGTCATTTTTGCTTCCTACCATACAGCCTTACTTTATAACAATGCTTATTAACAATGAAAAAAACACCAATCACTTTAGCTTTACTCGCTTCAACACTTTTCTTAACCGCATGCGGTGATGATGGGGACAATGGTCAAAATGGATTAAATAGCTTGATTCAACAGACGCCTTTAGTACTTGGTAATGCTGATTGCTGGAGTGCTGGCACACGTATTGAAAGTGGTTTGGACCAAAATCAAAATGGTCTGTTAGAGAGCAATGAAGTCCAACAAAGTTCACTCCAATGTGGTCCCAACCTATTTGCCCAAGGTGTTGCATTACCTTACCAAAATTTAACCAGCTTTCAAGCCAACGGAACCACGATTGCAAGTGCATTTACCCTGCGACAAGGTGGCTTTGGCTCTGATGTTGCGGCACATCCGACCAACAATAAACAATTTTACGCCATCACAGATCGTGGTCCGAATGCTGACTATAACGATGGCGTGAATGGAGCCGGTAAGATTTTCCCAATGCCTGACTATGTACCTAAAATTGGATTATTTGAGGCACAAGAGGATGGCTCAATCAACATGATCAAAACCATTTTATTAAAAGATCGTGATGGACAGAATATTAGTGGCTTGCCTAATACGGCTGCACTCGGTGGTACAGGCGAAACCCCTTACGATATTCATGGCAAGGTCATTGCTCAAGATTCATCAAAACCGTATGACCCAACCACCAATCCAATCAAACTTGACGATTATGGTTTGGACTCTGAAGGTTTGGCGGCATTAAATGATGGGACATTTTGGGTGAGTGATGAATATGGTCCTCACATGGTGCACTATGATGCCAGTGGAAAAGAAATTGGTCGTATTAATCCTTTTGTGAATGATCTGCGCAATACATTCACTTTACCGCAAGAATTCAGTCATCGCCGTGCCAACCGTGGTATGGAAGGTTTAACCATTACCCCTGATCAAAAAACCTTAGTTGGGATTATGCAATCAACTATGGATTTGCCAAGCAAAGCTGTGAATAGATCAACCTTAACACGTATTGTGACCATCAATCTTGAAACAGGCAAAGTTGCTCAATATCTGTATCGTCAAGAAATTGATGCAAACTCAAACTCAGCGATTATTGCGATTAATGATCACGAATTTTTAGTGTTAGAACGTGATGGCAAATTCATTAAAAATGATCCCAATATCATGAAACATGTTTATCGTATTAACTTAAAAGACGCGACCAATTTGGAAGATATGGCAACTCAAGGGGATCTTGTGCAAGACCCTCAACTTGGTTTAACCATTCAAGGTGAAACCCTAGAGCAGTATTTCATCAATCAGGATAAAAAATGGGAAGCATTACAAGCGCTCAATATTCAGCCTGTAAGTAAGACATTGGTGTTGGATATGGGTAAACGTGTCGGTTATGCACATGACAAAATGGAAGGTTTATGGTTGATTAACCGACAAACACTTGGGATTTTGAATGATGACGATATGGGGCTTTGGACCACCAACGGTTTAGAACAAAAATATTTGGATAATGTGCGCATGCGCGTCGATACCCCAACTTTATATATTGCTGATCAGTTAAATCTTTTTAACCCATAACCATACATAAAGCCCAAAAGCTAAAACTTTTGGGCTTCTTAACTTCAATCTTGATCTAGAGTGAAAAATGAAAATAAAAACTTTGACCTTGATGACATTTTTGGCACTGACAGTTCTACCATCGCTCAGTTATGCATCTCCAAAAGTCACCTCTCGTGAATATAAAGTATTCTTAGATCCCATACATTTTAGTTATGGCAATGAAGCAAGTAACATAAATCGCTATTTTTCAGCAGCGAAAAATGCGATTGAAAATAGCATCACTCGCAATGTCACTGGTGCCATGAGCTTTGATACACAACGAGAAATCCGCTTTTACGATACTCAAGGAAGCTGTACGTTAAAGAATATGGGATACAGCTTCAGAGAACGTATTGAAAATGGTAAAAAAGAAGTCACTTTAAAATATCGTGGATATGACCATTATATTACTGACTTTAAAGATTTGACCAGCAATGTATCGGGTGCGAAAACAAAACTAGAAGATGATATTACTCGTAAAGATAATTTAGGTTTTGTTGTCGTCTCAAGCAAGTCCACAACCGTTCCAACGTCACGAAGCATAAATGATTTTGAGGATATCAACACTCTATTTGCAGGGTTTAAGAATGATTATGACCTGAGTAATAATCGAGCCCTTAACCAAGTCAGTGGTTTAACCATCTATGAACGTAAATATGCTGGTGCAACGATTGATTTAGGCGAATTCGATGCCGATTTAGAATTAAGCTTGTGGTATACCCAAATGCCTTACGCCAATCTAAACCCTGTTATAGCCGAAATTTCGTTTAAATATTCAGATCAGAATGCAAATTTCACACAAAAAGTGGTTAATCGTGCTGCTTTAAGCTTTGGTGCTTTAAAAGGTTTAGCACAATATAATGCACCAACTTCAACAGCAACAAAAACTCAGTTTGTGTACCAATATCAAGCAAATTTTTGCAATTAAGTTTTCCCTCATTTGAGAAGGTGTAGGTTAATTCACGTATTTATGAGTGACTGTTATCTTCAGAAAACACAATGATGTACTGAATGTAGATGTGATTTTTCATAGTTTGGAAAACTTAGACAGCATTTAAGCAGATTGACTAAAAAGCATCTTTCCTGACCCGTGGGCATTAAATACTGATTAATTGCTCGATGATAGCTTCAAATATAGCAGCCAATTTTAGATAAAAAAGACGCCTCTATGGGCGTCTTTTAATTGAATACAATTAACGTGCTGCAACAGTCACCAAACGCGTATCAAAGTAAGCATTAATCGCTTCACTTCCACCTTCAGTGCCATAGCCTGAATCTTTAAGACCACCAAATGGCAATTCTGGAAAACCTAAACCAACATGATTAATGGTGAGCATACCACTTTGAATATCACGACCTAAATCTAAACACACTTTATTGCTACGACTATACGCATAAGCTGCTAAGCCAAAGCTTAAACGATTGGCTTCTGCTACAGCCTCACTATAGCTATCAAATGGACGGCATAACACCAATGGACCAAATGGCTCTTTGTCCATGCAATCTGCTTCAAAAGGCACATCTTTAAGAACTGTAGGCTGCATAAAGTAGCCCTTGCCTTCTAGTGCATGACCACCACAGACCAATTTTGCACCCTTGTCTAAGGCATTTCGAATGAGCTTTTGAATATTGGCATAACCACGTGCATGGATCATTGGGCCGACATCAACCCCGTCATCCAAACCACTCCCCACTTTAAGCGCTTCGACCTGTTGCTTAATTTTTTCAACCACTTGGTCGTAAACTTCACGTTCAATTAAAAAGCGAGTCGGTGCAATACACACCTGACCTGCATTTCTAAATTTTGAAGCCAGCATTTCGCTCACCGCAACATCTAAATCTGCATCTTTAAAAATTAATACTGGTGCATGCCCACCAAGTTCCATGGTGGCTTTTTTCATATGTTGACCTGCAAGTGCTGCAAGTTGCTTGCCTACAGGTGTTGAGCCTGTAAAAGAAATTTTACCGACCACTGGGTGCGGAATTAAATAAGCTGAGATTTCCGCAGGTTCACCATAGACCAAATTGACGACCCCTTTGGGTACACCTGCGTCATGAAATGCTTGAATTAACTGTGCAGGTGAAGCAGGTGTTTCTTCTGGTCCTTTAATAATAATAGAACAACCCGCTGCGAGTGCTGCTGACATTTTACGTACAATTTGGTTAATTGGGAAATTCCATGGGGTAAAGGCTGCCACCACACCAACAGGTGTTTTTACAGTATAGCTATGCACATCTTGCTGACGTGATGGAATCACTTGACCATAACTACGCACAGCTTCACCAGCAAACCACTCAATCACATCTGCTGCACTAAGCGTTTCAATCTTGGCTTGTTTAAGCGGTTTGCCTTGTTCAAGTGTCATAATGCGGGCAATATCATTGGCACGTTCACGCAGCAAATGTGCTGCTTTTTTCATAATTTTGGCACGTTCAGCAGCAGCTGTGGCTTTCCAGACTTCAAAACCTTGCGCTGCTGCTTGCAATGCTTGATCTAAATCGGCAATTTGGGCTTTAGCAACACGTCCAATTTCTTGTTCTGTGGCTGGGTTAATCACAGCCAAGCTATCACCAGATTGAGCGTCTTGCCATTGACCATTAATATAAAGTTGGGTATTTGGGTACATCGTTAAATTTACATCCTATCAGTATTTTTAATTGTGAGTCATCGTAGAATAATTTATAGCATCAAGGCGATTTTAACTGCGCCAGATGTTTGTTTTTTCATCTATGGTTATAACTGAAATGCTGTGACCTCAATAGCAGTTTTTTACAGTCTTTGCACAAATTCACTGTTTTATCAGCCTCGACGGAGGGGCTTAAAACGTGGACGAGCAGCTGCAAGTTTCGCTTTTTGTTTATATTGCAGTACTAAACCAATGCTCATTAACACCAAAGTCGCTATTCCTGTAGACACAACCAGCACTTGATATTCTGCAATAAACATCATGGCAATTAAACAGGCACTAATAAAGAAGATAACCAAATATGTTAAGCCGGGAAATAGCCACATTTTAATCTCAGGTTGTTGCCCGCTTTGCTGCATTTGGCGTCGTAAACGTAATTGAGAAATGGCAATCACTAAATACACCAATAGCGCAATCATACCTGTTGTATTCATTAATAGATCAAGAATATCTTTTGGGCGTAGCGATTCAAAGAAATTAAGCACAGCCAGTGCAACTGCCAAACTACATGAAGCAATAACGGCAAAAATAGGGGTACCATTGGCACGGGTTTGTTTAAATAACTTTGGCGCATCACCACGTTGTGCCAATGAATATAACATTCTAGATGCCGTATAGTGCCCTGACACAAAACAACTACTCACAGATGTGAGCACCACAAAATTCATCACCCATTGCACGCCAGGAATGCCTAAAAGCTCCAAAGTACGTCGATAACTACCATAACCTGCTTGACCGAGTAATGGGTCATTCCAAGGTACTAAACATACAATTAAGAAAATTGAGCCAATATAGAATAAACAAATTCGCCATACCACCGACTTAATCGCACGGCGAGTTTCTTGAACAGGATTTTTTGATTCAGATGCAGCGATGGTGACAATCTCAGCCCCTAAAAATGAAAACATCACACCAAGCAGAGCAATTAATACAGGACCTATACCATTTGGCATAAAGCCGCCATGTGCAGTGAGGTTAGAAAAACCTGCTGTTGCCGCACCGCCTTGCCAAAAATTCATGACTGCGGCAACACCCACAATAATAAACGCTGAGATGGCCACTACTTTAATTAAAGCAAACCAAAATTCAACCTCGCCGTACTTTCGAACCTGCATAAAATTAATGCTACATAAAAACAGGGTCATCACGAGGGTAAACATATTCACGCTTAAAGCAGGAAACCATTCATGTAAAATTAAACCTGCAATGTACGCCTCCCATGCCATTAACAAGGCCCAAAACCACCAATATAACCAACCAATGGTAAATCCTGCCCAACGACCAATAGCACGTTCTGCATAAGTAGAAAATGAACCTGTACTTGGTGAGGAGGCAGCCATTTCGCCAAGCATACGCATAATAAACACCACCAGTGCCCCACCTGCGATATAGGCTAGAATCGCTGCAGGTCCGGCTTTAGCAATAATTCCACCTGAGCCAACAAACAAAGCTGCACCAATCACGCCTGCAATTGACATCATGGTTAAATGACGGGTTTTTAAGGCTTGGCTTAATCCTGGACTTTCTTTTGTCTGCATCACTTGTTATTCCTTATCTATTGATCTACAGGCCGTAGCTTTGCGCCAGAGATTTTTTATTTTTATGTTGAAGCTAGATGCATGCTTCAATATGTGAACATAACGTTCGCGTCAATCAAACTACATAAGCAATGTGTCTTGTTTTAAACACTACGACGAGTACCACTTTATGAGCTTTTATAGGTACCAATCATAGGTGCGTGCTCAAAAACCTTAGGCAGTTGGGGATGTACCTTGTTGATAATCGGCCATACATTGTCTTAAGGTTAAAAAAGCCGATAGCATTTCTTGTTCAGGAACACTGGCAAATCCCAATAACAAACCACGCTCGGGTGCAGGGTGCTGTGGGCTATAGTACAAAGATAAGGCTTTGACTTTAATGCCATGTTGATAAGCATACTCTGCAAGACCTTGGTCATTGATTGTGATAGGCAGACGCAAAACGAGATGTAAGCCGGCATCTAAACTTAATGGATGGATCATATCTGCGCCCATATAGCGCTCAATCAACTCAATCAGATATTGGCGCCGTTTGGCGTATAACACGCGCATACGCCGAATATGAGCAACATAGTGACCTGCATCCATAAATTTGGCTAAGGCACGTTGCGTCAGTTGATGTCCTGAACGATGTAACTCGTCTAGCATGAGTTTAAAGGTATCAGCCAATACGTGCGGAACCACCATATAACTGACCCTGAGCCCTGGATAAATGGTTTTACTAAACGTTCCAAGATAAATTACAGGGGTATCTTGTTCTAAACCTTGTAAAGACGGAAAAGGCTGTCCCGTAAAGCGAAATTCACTGTCATAATCGTCTTCAACAATAAAGGCTTGTTCATGCCGAGCCAAATCAAGTAATTCACGGCGTCTTGCTAGACTTAAATGTGAGCCCAATGGATATTGATGCGATGGGGTCACAAAAATCAGCTTGGGCTTAGGTGCATCTGGTTTGGGATTTAAACCTTGTTCATCTACAGGTTGTGCATAAACATCTAAACCATTGATGCTCAGAATATTACGTACCACCCAATAGCCTGGATCTTCCATCCACACTACATCTCCTACATCGCATAAAGCACGTGAAATAAGATCAATGGATTGGTGTGTACCATCTGTAATAATAATTTGACTCGGCTCGCAGCGTACCGAGCGTGCCATTTTTAAGTAGTCGCATAAACTCTGCTTTAACTCGTCATTGCCTCCCCAATGGCTATACATCAAACTGGCAGTATCTGGTGTTTGCCCTATACGACTTTGAATTTTGCTAAATAAAGCATGTGGAAATTCATTCACATCTGGAATACCCGGCACAAAAGCGCCCCATTGAATGGGGCGCGGATGGACATGCTGCATGAACTGTTGAGCACGTTGTGACAGTATTTGTTTGGTTTTGGCAAAAGGGGGAAGCTGTGGTTGCTGATTGGGCTTGGCGTTGAGATAGTCATCGGGCAGTTGCTCACTTACCCAGGTACCACGCCCGGTAAAGCCTTGGATATATCCTTGCGCTTCTAATAATTGATAGGCATTGAGCACTGTATTACGTGACACCTTGAGTTCAAGGGCCAAATCACGTGACGCTGGTAATTTACTGCCCAATGCCACAACTCCTGTGGCGATTGCGTCAACTAAACAGCCAAACAAGCGTTGATACAAGGCACCATGTGTTTGTTCAGGCAAGGCTTGTTGAATATAGTCCGCCAATAAAGTGTGCTTTAACATTCTGTTCCTTGTTATATTCGATAAAATCCGTTTATCTATATGAATGATCGCTTTGCTTCATCCTAAGCCTAGCTTAGCGTAATAAGCAACATTCACACCAACATGAAGATTGGGAAAATAAAATTGGCTCCTTATTTAATCTCATAATTGGTACTCGTTCCTTCGCATAACTTCAGCCACATTAGCGCTATACATGATTTTCTTAAGGACAATAACAAATGCAACAACAACAAATTCAACAAAAACAAGTAAAAAATTTAGCACGTGGTATTGGCGTGTTATGTGATTGGTATGTGGATCGTGCAGAAAATGCCACCATTTGGAGCACAACAGGCAAAACTTATACTGATTTTGCCGGTGGCATTGCAGTCCTTAATACAGGTCATCGCCATCCTAAAGTGATTGATGCAGTTAAAGCCCAACTTGATCGCTTTACACACACCTCTTTTCAGGTCAGCCCTTACGCCAGTTATGTTGAATTGTTAGAACGTTTAATTGCTTTAGCACCGATTCAAGGTCCTGCCAAAGGCGCTTTATTTACAACCGGTGCAGAAGCAGTTGAAAATGCTGTAAAAATTGCGCGTGCTGCCACAGGTCGCCATGGCATTATCACCTTTTCGGGTGCATTTCACGGGCGTAGTTTTATGACCATGGCCATGACAGGCAAAGTCCTGCCGTATAAACGTGACTTTGGTGCAATGCCAGCGGGCGTATTTCATGCCAAATATCCAAATGCTTTATATGGAGTTAGCATTGATGCTGCCATGAATAGCATTGATGATATTTTAACTACTGATATTGCACCTGAATCTGTTGCCGCGATTGTTGTGGAACCGGTACAAGGCGAAGGTGGTTTTCATGTTGCTCCACCTGAGTTCTTCCGCCGTTTGCGTGCTTTATGTGATCAACACGGAATTTTACTGATTGCTGATGAGGTTCAAACCGGCTTTGCGCGTACAGGCCAAGTGTTTGCTATGGATTATCATCCTGAAGTTAAAGTTGATTTAATGACCATGGCCAAAAGCTTAGGCGGTGGTTTTCCAATTTCGGCGGTGATTGGTCGTCAAGAGATTATGGATGCACCGCATCCGGGTGGCTTAGGCGGCACTTACGCGGGTAATCCTTTAGCAGTTGCTGCTGCCCATGCAGTATTAGACGTGATTCACGAAGAAAAGCTGTGTGAACGTGCCAATAAATTGGGTGCTCAGCTGATTGAACACTTAGAAGAGCTTAAAGATCGCTATACTTTTGTTCAAGATATACGCGGTTTAGGCTCTATGGTGGCGGTCGAACTTCAAAATGCAGAACAGGTTGCACAAATTCAGCGCTATGCCATGGAACACGGTTTACTGTTATTGTCGTGCGGTAAACATGGCAATGTGATTCGTTTCTTATATCCATTAACCATTCCTGATGAGCAATTTAAAGCCGCATTAAACGTATTAAATGACAGCTTTGCGCAAGTCAAGAGCAGTACCGCAGCTTAAAAATGTAAAAAAGCCCGCATTGCGGGCTTTTTTTTAGGCCAAATACCAATTTTTCCAAGAACTACTGCCACGTACTTCAATAGGCACGGTTGGAATTAACGGTTGTGTTAATAGATCAGTTTGACCAACTGCCTGAGCTAAGCGTGCTTTGACCGAGTGGATACATTCACGATCCCCAAACTCACACAAATCGCCGTGTGTTCCACCGCAAGGTCCGTTGGCAAGACCTTTGGGGCACGTTTCAGGGCAAATATACAAAGTTTCGGCTAAACGACATTGTCCGCAACTTTCGCACCCCACCACGCTATGTTTGCTGACATGTTCAGCTTGAATTAAGCTGCGTGCCACCACTTTATTTTGCCAAATTGGTGCTTTAAATAAAATACGCCCAACACCTTTAGCAATTTTTGAAGCAAAAACCGTTTCATGCATCAGATGAAATTGTTGATACTTGAGATAATCTTTGCGTGTCACTTGTTTTTCGCTCAAGATATAATCAGGCACAAACTCATGACCGCTGTTCAGTTGCCACAGTTGCTGCCAAAGTGCTTCGCATTCTGCCAAACTTAAACCACGATATTCGTGAATATAGGTTTCTAAACGCTGTTGTGCTGCAAGCTGATGACAAGCCGACAAATGCACACCAGCAAAACCTAAATATTGGCAAATCACGATCTGTAAAGCAGCACGGCGCTCAGCGTACTCAAGCAAACCTTGTTGTTTTTCGTGTTCAAGCACAGCCAACATGTGATCTGTGATGACAATACCAGCCACTTTGGCTCGACGCATAAATTGCGCACGCGCCAAGGTCAGTGGCATCACACATGCAAAAACAGGATGTTGATAATGATGCTGCTGCATAAAATCTTTTAATTCACGCAAAGCATTTAAGTCATAGCCCAATTGCGTAATGATATAGTCAGCACCTGCTTTAATTTTCTTATGTAATTTAAAATATTGTGCCTGTTTTTCAGCAGCTCGATATTTAAATGGATTAAATGCCACTCCAATGCAAAATCCACCATGCGCTTTAGCCGCCATCACTGCATTGACTGATTCAAGATAACGGGTTCGGTGTTGGTCAAAACAATGCGACTTTAACTTATCGCCTGTGAGTAACAGTACATTTTTTAATCCTGCTGCCTGTACCTGTTGCAAAAATTGTTAGAAATCTTTGATATCGCGACCTTTACCCGAAAAATGTAAAACTTTTTCAAGCTCACTTGCACCATGCTGCGCGCGGTCTAAAGGTGCAGGATCATCATCACTATGTACCCGATCAGCCAAGGTCATCACGCAAGGATAGCCGGCTAAATGCGATAGGCTAGGCTGTGGCGCTAAATGAGTAAGATGTTCAATTAAGATGCTAAATTGCTGTTTTTGCAGCAAAGAGGAGAAAGTATGCATGAGGCAAGCGAAAGCATATCGCACAAAAGAAGCAATCTTTTATTATACCTTGGGTGCTATTACTATTATTCATTCATTTGATGAATTATTTTCATATAACAGTATCAAAAACATGTGCTGTGCTCAAAAATTCACACAATTAATCTTGTTTATTGGCCAGATGATCTATTAACTTTGTTTGATACATGATTTTGGATAAATACTATGACCACAGCAAAAACTAGTTTGATCGTGATCGTAAGCTTAGTGATTGGGGCAATTTTAGGTTACATCATCAATAGCCAAACCGTAGCTAAGTATAATGCCATTAATGCTACCTGTACCACCTTAACTGTCGCAGTGGACAATAACATGCTCACACCACAACAAGTCCGAGAATTAGGACAACTCACCAAACAAAAACTTGCAGATAGTAGCACAGCGAAAATTTTTCAAATTAATCAAGAGCAAATTCAAGCCGCGTCTTCAGATTCTAATTGCTCGCAATATATGGTTGGTATGAGCGAGTAATGTATTGGGGTTTGTGGTGTGATGATTTTTAAATCTTAGCCATTAAAAATATAGGTATTTATATATAAATACCTATATCTATGTAACACAGGCTTACAGGTGGCTATATTCAAGTGCTGTGTAATTTTGAATGCCGCGAAGCAAATAAAATGATTCACCTACAACAATCACACGTGCATTTGCACGCTGCGCTGCAATAATTCCTACTTCAGCGTCTTCAAAAATTACACAATTTGCAATATTGAGTCCTAGCTTTTATGCTACCAACAGTTAATGCAGTAACACTTGCTGTGATGCCACTGCCACAATAAATAATGATGTCTTGGAAAAGATCTGTAAAAATTCAGTATCAATGTGTTTAAATTGCCCTGAACTTTCAAAATCTTGAATAAATTGCTCAAGCAATGGGCATTGATATTGAAAAGGACTATCACTAGTTTTTTGGCTAAAGCAACATATTGAGCATTATGAATATGATGTTCTTGATAAGCATGCACTCATAGCGCATTTAACTCATCGATACTCAACTGCAAGTGGTTTGCAAAGTCATCGGCATTGACTAAATATAATTGGTTAATAAATTCACGCTGAAAATCCCCGGGTGCATGTGTCAACAGATGTGCTTTTTTGCCAGCCACAGCAAAATGTGCATGGGCACTCACTACTGCATTAAATGCGTCAGTTACAGCAGCATAGGCTGCCACTAAAGCGCCCAACGCACAGCCTGATGCGGTCACCAATGGGAAAAACTCACTGCCACCTTTAATTTTAGCCAGCCAATATTGTTCTATGCCCTGCTGCACCGTTTTGGCAATGATATGATCAACTGCGCCAGAGGCTGAGACGACTTGAGTATGTTGTAATAATGAGCGTGCTGCGTCTACAGCATCAGCCGGATCATTAGAGCTATCAAAGCCTTTAGTATTGTGCCCCAAACCCGCTAAACCAATAATTTCAGACGCATTGCCACGTATGACTGTCGGTTGATAATACAAAAAATCAGCGGCCAATTGACCACGCCATGATAAGGCGCCTGCTGCAATCGGATCTAGTACCCAAGGTTTACCGATTTGTTGAGCTTTAGCAATTGCTAAACGCATGGCTTCAACCAATGCGGTGGTGGGCGTACCTAAATTAATAATAATGCCTTGTGCAACTTCTACAAATTCTGCTGCTTCTTCAGGATTATCCACCATTGCTGGTGAAGCACCTGCACTTAACAGGACATTGGCCATAAAATTCACTGAAACCGTATTGGTTAAACATTGCACCAACGGACGCTGTTGCTTGAGGTGTTGATGCGCCAGTAAAATACTGTCTAAAGATGGCAGCGCAGTTGAAATGCTCATATTAACCCTGAGTGTAAGTGAATTTTCCAGTGGTATGCATTGAAGTCATGATCTTCAAAAAAATTAACGATTACCATGTATGCAATACGCTAAAGCAGCCAAATGATCACCCACTTGGCTGTTTATCTGAGCTGAGTATAACATTAAGCCCAAATATGCTGAGCCACCTGATTCATCAATTTAATTTTTTTCCATTGTGTATCATAAGACACCTTATTGCCCTCTTCGGTAGATGCAAAACCGCTTTGTAAACATAACCCTAAGCGTGATAAGGGTAAATATTGGGCCGCAGTATGGATACGCGCAATAATCTGCTTAGGTTGTTCAATAATTTCTGTTTTGGTGGAGATTAAACCTAAAAAAACCTCTGCATCAACATGTTCGAGTTGCGCTAAACATGTAAAGTCACCTGAACGTGGTGTATCAAATTCTAAAAAATAACGGTCTATGTTTTCAAGACGCGTTAAGATATGCGCAAATACAAAGGCATAATCGCCTTGATACAACCAACTCGAGCTAAAATTTCCCCGTTCAATATGCAATCCAACCACCAAATCACGAGGCTTATCTGCTAAAGCTAAGTTCAGGGTTGTTACCGCATAATCTGCCAATTGAATTGGGTTCATACCATTGAGCAGCTCTTGCTCGCGGTAACGATCATCACTTAAATACGCTAAAAACTGATCATTGATCTGAATATAACGACAACCTTGAGCATATAAGGCGTGAATGGCATCTTTAAAGGCTTGACCTAAATCTTGAATGTAACTTTGTAGATCATCGCCATAGGTTCGATTCTGACGCACATGTGGCAATAACATCATATTAGGACTCGGTATACAGTATTTTGCAGTGGCAAAACCCTCAATCGCGTCATGTAAATAACGATAATGCGCCAAACAAGTATGATCAGCATGAAAGGAGATTTTATCACTTACACGCACATCATAAGCTTTACTGATAGCATCTTTATATTGCAGGCCGTGACGGGTTTTATAGCCATCAATGCCATTGAATTGTTCTAAAAAGTCAAAATGCCACCATGCACGGCGAAAATCACCATCAGTCATGACCGAACAATCTAAATCAAGCTGAATATCAATTAAATTGTCAATTTCAGTATTTTCAACTTGACGTAAGGTTTCTTCATAAATGACCCGATCGGCAAAGTCATAACGGGCTTTTTTTAATGTTAAAGCTCTTAAAAAACTGCCAATGTGTTCAGCTTTATTCGACGCATATAAAGCTTGGGCAGCTGATGAGATGTTACTTTTCATAAGATTTACAACTGTAATAGACTGCTACAGATCAATACACCACATGTATATTGACCAAACATGAGAGAAACCAATAGATGGCAAAAATAAATCAGGTAAATCTAAACGTCATGGCGCGAGGCTAGATTCGATCCTCGCGCTAAGCTTAAAAAACTAATTAAATGTCCAACCAAAACCCACACCACCTGAAGGTTTGTCTTGGCTATTAAACGCAGTACCTATTTTTACCGAGGCTTGACCTTGCATAAGTTGATGTACAGCGCCCATAGACACTGCACTTTCAGCACCACTAAAACCCATAGCCATGCCCACTGACGTACGGCCCATGGCGCTAGGTTGAGGCAACGAAGCGATCGCAATCGCACCTGCTACACCAGCATCAGCACGTCGACGATTTTGTTCCACCTGAGTGTTTAAACGATCGACACGTTGGTTGAGATCAGCGACATTTTGTTCAAGCGCTGGCATATATTGCGCCATAGTGTCTTGTAAATCAAAAATTGCACTGCGATGTTGTGTGAGCTCCTGCCCTTGTACTGCTAAGGTTTCACTTTGTGTTGTAACTCTATCTTCTATTTGACTCAACTGCTGTTGTGTCTGTTCAATGGCTACATTTTGCTCGTGCAATTTTGCTTGTGTACTTAAGTCTGTGGCATCACTGTGCTCAAGCGTATCAGCTATAGTGCTATACTGGGTTTTTAAATTTTGTAATTCTTGTTGATATTCATCTAATTGGCTTTGCAGTGCTGTACTTTGAGATGAGCTTGTATGGCCAAGTAACACATCATCAATCTGGTTTTTTAAGCCTGCAATTTTACCATCTAATACTTTAAGTTGGGCAATGTTGGCTGCATCAGTATCATCAATTCCGCCGGCCACAAAGGTTAAACGACGCGTGGTATCAGGCACATTAAAGCGCGTTGATTTTTGCCCAAAAGAGACTACCCCAAAACGTGCATCTTGATTGGCAATATCGCTTAAATAGCTTGTCACACCTGCGGCCTTAATGTCTTTGACTTGAACCACTGCATTTTGACCAATCGCAATCGAGCCTTTGACGTGAGATTTGGCATCTGCACCAATAGCCACTGAGCCTTCTTGATAAGCACCAGCGAAGTTGCCCAATGCCACAGACACACGCCCATGTGCTGTTGATGATGCACCCAAAGCCGTGGCGTTATCATTTTCTGCTTTGGCTTGTTTACCTAAGGCAACTGCATTTTTAGCAGATGTAGCATCACCTACTTCACGTGCAATAGCGCCCCAACCAATTGCGACACTACCTTCTGCATCAGCCATGGCTTGACGACCAAGTGCAGTGGCAGATTGAGCCGTAGCACGACTACTGGCGCCCACAGCTGTCGCATAATCTGAGGTGGCTTGTGCAGCAGCACCCACTGCGGTAGCTGGATAATATTTTTCACCGGTTAAAGACGATACAAACACACCACCTTGCGCAATCGCTTCATGACCAATGGCAATTGAATCACCTGACTTAGCGGCTGCATCTTGACCAATGGCAAGCGCTTGTTGATTGAAGGTTGTAGCGTTATCAGCCAATTGGATTTGATTGGCATATAGCATCAAAGGAGATGCTGAAATGACACTTGCTAAGATAGTTTTTTTAAAAATTTGCATGATTGATTGACCTCAACACACCATAGCGGGGTTGATAAAAAGAATGCTTAAAATGCGCGCTGCACCAAACACAGCTGATATGAAGCGTTAAACCACAATCAAGTCGATTGAGATCACCCAATATTGATATAGGCTTAACTTGAAATTTAGGTCATGCTCTTACTGGAGATAAACCAAGCAATAAGCACACTGAGTCACTGCTTAACTCGCCAGATGGCTGTGTGCAGTGAAATTGAGCCCTATATGGATGCAAGGTGCTAGAGTAGATCGCGAGGATAGAATTACACCCGCAAGCATGGTGTTGTTAGATGTGTACATATTTGACGTAGCCCAAAATCGCACCGCCCGTGCGAATAGTGATATAAAATGCGAAGGCGATTGTTGGGCAAGCACGATTTGTCTTAAACAGACAATCATACAATCCCTGATAACGCCCACCGCATTGTTTAGGTTGTGTATGAGGCCGGTCTCCGGACTTAAACGCGATGCGTTATTCACCGTTGCGGGGGCAGTGTTAGCTTTTAACGAATGCTCATTAAACTAACTTCCCAGTTTCACTTCTTAATAGAAGCACCTTATACAATGTGCAAGATAATCCCCACAGCCAATACTGTCAAACATATTCAAAATTTTATAAAAAATCTAAGTTTTTTATTTTTTTAAACTGATATTTAACAAATACTTATCAATTTTTTTATAAATTTACTCAATATAATTATAAGAAAACTTGATTAATTGATTTTTTAAGTTATACTTGGCTTAACTAGAAAAAAAGTCTTGTTGCGATAAATCTCTTGTGTACTTCGTCGTTTTATTCATAATCCTGCGTTTGTTAGATTTTAAGTCCCATTCTTTAGTATTTTCAAAGTTACACCCAGTCATTTAATGGCTAAAATTATTTCAAATGAAGGATATACGATGTCAAACTCACCAGTAGTTAAAGGTACAGTTAAATGGTTCAACGAAACTAAAGGTTTCGGTTTCATTCAACAAGAATCTGGTCCAGACGTTTTTGCTCATTTCAGCGAAATCGCTAACTCAGGTTTCAAAACTTTAGCTGAAGGCCAACAGGTTGAATTCAGCATCGCGCAAGGTCAAAAAGGCCCTAACGCTGTAAACATCGTTGCTCTATAATTTTAGAAGCAGTTGATGATCAAAAAGGTACGCTTAGCGTACCTTTTTTTATGCTTGATATTTTTACAACATCGTTAAAAAAATATAAACCTAGATCAATTTTCTATACAGCATGTCATTAACGTTACCTTTGATACTAAAAGATTAAAATAATCCTCTTTTGACATTCATTGCATTAAGTTGAAGGCGGAACGATTGATCCAAACTTGGATCACTTTTTTCAAATCGTGATCAACAGTAAAATTATTAAGATCTTCAACCTCACTTAATCTATTTAAAAACCCACACATTTGATGCATGCATGGGTTGAAAACTCACTTATACTTGTTCTAAAGCTTGTGCTAAATCTGCAATTAAATCATCAATATGTTCAATACCTACACTCAAGCGCACCATATCTTCGCTCACCCCTGCTGCTTTAAGCTCATCTGCACTTAACTGACGATGCGTGGTGGTGGCAGGATGACAGGCCAAACTTTTGGCATCACCAATATTGACCAAACGCGTAAACAGTTGCAAGGCATCAATAAAACGCGTACCACCGGCACGACCATCTTGTACCCCAAAAGATAAAATTGCCGATGGCTTACCTTTCACATATTTTTGCGCCAAAGCATGCTGTGGATGATCTTGCAGACCTGCATAATTGACCCAGTTGACTTTAGGATGTTGCTGTAAATATTGAGCCACTTTTAACGCATTTTCGGTATGGCGCTCCATACGTAAACTTAAGGTTTCTAGGCCTTGTAAAATTAAAAAAACATTTTGTGGGCTGATTGCAGCGCCCGTATTACGCAAAGGTACCACTCGTGCACGCGCAATATACGCCGCAGCACCTAAAGCCTCTACATAATTAACCCCGTGGTAACTAGGATCTGGCGTGTTTAATACTTTAAAGCGCTCTGGGTATTTCCCCCATGGAAATTTACCACTATCGACAATCATGCCACCGATAGAATTACCATGCCCACCAATATATTTGGTCAGTGAATGCACGATAATATCGGCACCAAAATCAAATGATTTTTGTAAAACTGGGGTAGCCACTGTGTTATCTACAACCACTGGCACACCATATTCATGTGCAATCGTAGCAATGGCTTCTAAATCTATAATGTTGCCAAGTGGATTACCAATAGATTCAACAAATACCAATTTGGTCTTTTCATCAATTAAATCACGCAAGCTTTCAGGTTGTTGATAATCAAAGAAACGTACCTCAATTCCTTGTTTAGGTAAGGTATGTGCAAATAGGTTATAGGTTCCACCATACAGCGTAGATACAGACGCAATATTGTCACCAACTTCGGTAATAGTTTGAATAGCATAGGTAATGGCTGCCATACCTGAGGCTAATGCTAGTGCACCAATACCACCTTCAAGTGCTGCAACACGCTGTTCAAGCACAGCAGTGGTCGGATTCATGATACGGGTGTAAATATTGCCTTGCACTTTAAGATCAAATAAATCGGCGGCATGTTGCGTGTTATCAAAGGCATAAGACGTGGTTTGGTAAATGGGTACCGCCACTGCTTTGGTGGTGCTTTCTGGCGAGTAGCCGGCATGAATGGCGAGTGTTTCGTCTTGATATGTCATGTTTCATCATCTATGTGAAGTTAAGTCTTAAATAGCATAACAGGATTTATGGCATAAAAATAATCAAGAAATATCATATGGCTATAATTTTTTTAGAAAAAGTCATTGGTTTTAATTTAAAAGATATGCTCATCATCATTCAGCATAAATTTCTTCTCACGCTCATGTTAAGTTGAACCTGAGAAGATAGCATTTCAAACCTTTATCATTGACTAAGCATAATATGAGCTTCTTAACTTTGAAAATTTATTCAGTTGTTTTAAGAATCCTTCAAAATAATCTTTGTCCTTATCTTCACTGCGATAACCTGCATATAAGGTTCTTCGTAAACCCTGCTCAGCTACACAGCTTAAACGCCGTGACACCACCCAATTTTTTTGCTCATATTCATTCACCACCCAATCAGGTAATGCAGCAATTCCCCGTCCACTGGCGACCAATTGAATTAACATTTGGGTAAGATCGGTGGTACGAATATGTTTTGGCATAATATTGGCGGGAATAAATAATTTTGCCATGATGTCTAAGCGGTGTTTATCCACCGGATAAGTAATTAAAGTTTCTTCTGCCAAATCTTCAATGCTGATATTTTCAGCTTTTAACAGAGCATGTGTGGTCGATAGCACCAAACGTGATTCATAGTCGAAAACTGGACAATATTCAATCCCTTTTAGGGCTATTGGGTCAGCGGTAATCAACAGATCAAATTCACCAAGTTGTAGCAGTTCATGTGGATTTGATTCAAAACCTGCGGCAAAATCTAAATCTACATCGGGATATTGATAGCGGTACTGATTGAGTAAAGGCATCAGCCAATCAAAACAGCTATGGCATTCTGATGAGAAGATAATGCGACCTGTTTGACCATGTAAAATGCGCATAATATCGGTTTGAGCGGTTTGAATTTGCGGCAAAATCTCATCGGCCAAATCCAGTAAACGCTGCCCTACATTAGAAAAACTCACAGGACGGGTCCGACGTAATACCACGTCTGTATCAAACAATTGATCTAATTCTTTGAGTTGGTGGGACACGGCCGATGGTGTTAAACACAGCTCGGCGGCCGCCGCGACCAATGTACCATGGTCACGTAAAGCAATCAGTGTTTTTAAATGTCGTAGTTCAATCATGTTAAGGAGAGGCTCAAATTAAAAAAATAAATCAAAACACAAAGCTTGTGTTTTTAAGCGTAAAATAAAAATAAACCTGTTGTTATTCAATATCTAAGAATAAAAAGAGCCTATCAAAATAGGCTCTTTTCGCAGCTAAATTGACCCAAAATACTTAACTAAAGCCTTTAACCAAAAAGAAAATACCGACAATCACCAATAACACTGCAAAACATTTTTTAAGCATTGCAGGTGATAAGGCATGCGCTGTTTTTGCACCCAACTTGGCGGTAAAAAAGCTCATGATACTAATACCTAAAAATGCATAAATATGCACAAAGCCTACGGTATTGGGTACTTCAATGTCTTTGTTCATCCCAAAGAACATAAAGCCGAGTGCCCCAGCAATTGCAATGGGTAAACCACAAGCAGCAGAAGTACCCACGGCTTTTTGCATCACCACGCCATAGCGCGTCAAATAAGGTACCGTTAAACTGCCCCCACCAATCCCAAAGATGGCCGAAGCTACACCAATCACAGAACCTGCGGCGAGTTGTTGTGGTGTTGAGGGTAACGTCTGGCTTGGGTCAATGACTTTCTTAGCGCCCGTAAACATGGTATAAGCCACCCAAATCAAGAAGATACCGACAAGTACTTGTAGATATAAACTAGATAACTCACCGGCAACGCCTGCCCCAAAAAAACCACCTAATGCCATTGGCACGGCAAGATTTTTAAACACCGGCCATATCACCGCAGCATTTTTATGATGTGCCATCAGTGAGCTAATAGAGGTGACAATAATAGTGGCAAGTGAAGTCCCTAACGCCAAATGCATAATCACATCTGGGTTATAGTCCATTTGGGTAAACACAATAAAAAGTAGCGGTACAATAATGGTACCACCGCCAACACCAAACAGTCCTGCAGCAAATCCTGCAAGTGCACCGATGGCGAGGAAAATAATAAGTTCCACGAAATATTTACTTCACAATAGGAGTTAAAGGTGAATCACAACATCCCATTAAACACTTGGGTTTGATCCAACATGATGGTAACCGCGATTAAAATACACCAAGCTGCCATCTTGCTGACTTTGTTGGATGGCAACCACACGACACATAAAAATACTATGTGTACCCACGGCTTGAATCTGCTCGATTTCACAATCAAAACTCACCAAAGCATCCTGTAAAATCGGTGAGCCTGTGTGCAATGTACTCCATTTACCCAAATTAAAACGCTCTTCTGAGGTGAATTTACTTGAGGCAAAAGCGTTGGAGATCTGTTCATGCTGTGTGCTTAATACGTTCACTGACAACACTTTATTTTCAATAAAATGTGCATGTGAGCGAGAAGATTGATTCATACAAACCAACAATGTCGGTGGTGTATCCGTCACACTACACACAGCTGATGCTGTAAAACCATGCATCCCTGCTTGTCCTTGTGTGGTGATTACGTTCACAGCAGTCGTTAATGAAGACATTGCATTTCTAAAGTCAGTTGCTTCAATCATCTCTTTGATCTCAAATGTATATATGATGTGTGCATGATTGCCCTGATGGCAATTGCTTTGCGCCAATGGCAATCATCACACGTCGTGTTAAGCGCCGAGTTCTTGACGCACAATTGCAGCACCCGCGCTGAGGGCTTCGAGTTTACCGCGTGCTACTTGACGAGACAAAGGAGTCATACCGCAGTTGGTTGATGGATAGAGCTTATCGGCATCTACAAATTGCAATGCTTTACGTAAAGTATTGGCCACTTCTTCAGCAGTTTCCACTTGATTAGTGGCAACATCAATTGCACCGACCATGACTTTTTTACCACGAATGAGTTCAATTAAATCCATCGGTACACGGGAGTTCTGACACTCTAGTGAAATGATGTCTAACTTCGACTGTTGTAGTTTTGGAAATGCTTGCTCGTATTGACGCCATTCATTGCCTAAAGTCTTTTTCCAGTCGGTATTGGCTTTAATACCGTAACCATAACAAATGTGCACGGCTGTTTCACATTTTAAGCCTTCAAGCGCACGCTCTAAGGTGGCAACGCCCCAATCATTCACTTCATCAAAGAATACGTTAAACGCAGGCTCATCAAATTGAATAATATCTACACCCGCTGCTTCTAACTCAAGTGCCTCTTGATTAAGGATTTTAGCAAATTCCCACGCTAATTTCTCACGGCTTTTGTAGTGACCATCGTATAATGTGTCAATCATGGTCATTGGACCAGGCAATGCCCATTTAATAGGTTGCGTGGTTTGGCTACGTAGAAATTTTGCATCCTCTACAAAGACCGCTTTTTTACGCGATACTTCACCGACAACTGAAGGCACGCTTGCATCGTAACGATTACGAATACGCATGGTTTCGCGCTTTTCAAAGTCGACACCCTCAAGATGCTCAATAAAAGTCGTCACAAAGTGCTGACGCGTTTGTTCACCGTCACTGACAATATCAATACCTGCATGTACTTGTTCATGCAAAGACAGTTTGAGCGCATCACGTTTTGCTTCTAGCAGTTCCTCACCTTCTAGTTTCCATGCCGACCATAATGTCTCAGGCTCTGCAAGCCAAGTTGGTTTTGGTAAGCTACCTGCGGTTGAGGTTGGGAGTAAAATTGCCATAATGAATCTTCTTTATTTAAATGTTTGAATATTAGGGTGGATCAAGCAGCGTTGCTGTTTGCGCGATCTTTAAAATTGGCTGCCCATTCATCTAAAATGGCTTTGTAAGGCTGAATGAAGTTCTCTTGTGTCCATTTACCTTGTTTAACTGCCAATTGACCACGTTCAACACGGTCATACACAATACGTGTCAATGAATAATCTGCGTAGTTTAGGCTTGGCTGATACACAACGCCTGCTGGTGAATTTGCATTATAAATTTCAGGGCGGTAAATCTTTTGGAAGCTTTCCATGGTGCTAATTGCACTGATTAACTCAAAATCTGTGTAGTCACGTAATAAGTCACCAGCGAAATAAAAGGCTAAAGGTGCATTACCATTTTCTGGTTTGAAATAACGTACGCTTAAACCCATTTTGGCAAAATATTCATCGGTACGTGAATCATCATCGTTGGTATATTCCACACCAAGTACTGGGTGGACATTGGCTGTACGGAAATACGTTTTGCTGGTTGAAACACTTAAGCAAATCACAGGTTGTTTGCTAAATTCAGCTTTAAATACGTCTGAGTTCACAAGGTGTTTATATAACTTGCCATGTAAATCACCAAAATCTTCAGGTTTTTCACCTGTTTGACAACCTAACGCTGGCAATACCACACTAAAGTCATAATCACGTACATAAGATGAAAAGCTATTGCCAATCATGCCTTCAATACGTTGATTGGTATGATGATCAATAATGGTACTTTTTAAGGTTTCAATGAACGGGAAAGTTTGACCATTGCCTTCAATATCAATTTCTGCCGAAATAATATCAATTTCCAGTGAGTAACGATCACCCTTTGGATTATCTACGCTTGCCAAGCTGTTAAAACGATGATTAATCATCGCAAGTGTACGGCGAAGATTTTCTTGGCGACTCTCACCACGGGCAAGGTTGGCAAAATTAGTGGTTAAGCGGGTGTTGTTGGCCGGTTGGTAGTTTTCGTCAAAACGAATACGTTTGATTGAACATTGAAATGCTGTACTCATGGAGATGCGCCTTAAATTTTTTGTAAAAGCTAAATTTCTGTATGGAGAGATTAAAACGCAGATCACTACATGAGTAAAACGATACAATTTCAATAAAAGATGAATAAAATTCAATTTGAATAAACAGTAATCAAAATGAATATTTTGAAGTGCAACATGGCGTTGATTGAAAGAAAAATCAAATCAAGCCAAATGAAATTTATTAAATTATTTAATTTAAAATCAGTTTCTTATATAAAGATTACCGAGTTTTAACGTTTTATATCCATCCGAGCGAGGCATTTAAAAAAGTGTTTAAACTGAATTAAACTCAACTAAGATTGAAAAAAAATCAGTGCAAAGCGATAGAACATTTGCTTTTCCTGAAAGGTTTTTCTCATTTTTTTGATGGATAAGAGAATAAAACTGAATATTTTTTCACATCACTCAAGATACACAGGCATTATCAAAGCTTAATGGATAGCAGTGTTTATCAAAATATTCACATTCAGTAAAACACCACATGACCTGATTATTTAAATAGCCAATGCTCATTGCTTTTTCGATGTGCGACACACCATCAGCCTTTAAATGTTTCTACATCTTATGAGAAAATTGCGTATCATGGATGGCTGATATAGCGCATAGGATAAAGACATTGAAAAGTATCGTGATTTATGGTGGCGGTATGGCAGGGACTTTTTTAGCCAAGAAACTTTGCCAAAGCTTTGCAGTCACCTTAGTCGATTCAAATGACTATTTTGAAATTCCTATGGCAACACCACGCAGTATTGTAGATGCCAACTTTGCCGAACAAGCCATCATTCCTTTTCAGCAAGCTTTGCCAAAAGTACAACATATTCAAGGGCATTTAATTCAACTTAATCCCGATTACACTGGTATTGTCCGCTTAAAGACTGGGCAAGAGATCCAGTTACATGCAGATGTCAGCGTCATTGCCACAGGCAGTCACTTTTGCAACGCTTTAGTACGCGGGGAAAGTCAAAGTAAATTACAGCGCCAAAATTTCTATCAAGATTTCTCTGCTGCCATCAAAAAAGCACAAGCTATTGTGTTAGTTGGTGGCGGACCTATTGGGGTAGAACTTGCAGGTGAGATTAATGAACTTTATCCACAAAAAAACATCACCATTATTGAATCTCAAACGCGTTTAGTCAGTGGAACGACAGCCAAAGTTAGTACTTACATCCAACAAGATTTTAAACGCCGTGGTATTCATGTACTTCTTAACACGCAGCTTGTGCAAGCCAGTCATTCTAAAGATACGCTATGCACCGAAGCAGGTGTTGCCATGACAGCAGATGGACAACAAATAGCGTATGATTTACTCGTTTGGTGTATCGGTGGACGTGCCAATACTACATATTTACAGGCACACTTTGGTGATCTACTTAATCAACGTGCGCAAGTACAGGTTGAAAGTACTTTGCAAGTAAAAAATCACCCGCGACTTTTTGCTTTAGGCGATATTACAGACTTGGCTGAAAATAAAATGGCTTGGCACATTAATGGTCAAATTCCTGTGGCAGCACATAATATTCGTTGTCTACTCGAAGACCAACCACATGCTCTCAAGACGTATAAGGCCAAAACCAACAATCCAATGATGGCCATTACGTTGGGTCGTCAAAAAGGTGTGGTGTATTTACCTATCGTGGGTATGATCAATGTTCCATTTTTAACGCGTATGGCCAAAGCTAGCCATATGTTGGTGCCTAAATATCGTAAAGAATTAGGCCTTTAAACTCAAAAAAACATGCTCTTTTATGAGAGCATGCCGTTAAATTAATCCACAATATCTGCAAAGCTTGCACCTAAAAGGTGTGCTAAATCCTGTGGATTTAAACCAATGTCTAACCCACGTTTGCCACCACTGACATAGATTTTGCCAAGTTTTTCAGCATGAGCATCAATGACAGTTTTCAAGCGTTTCTTTTGCCCAAGTGGACTAATTCCACCAACCAAATAACCGGTTAAGCGCTCGGCATCTTTAGGATCAGCCATGTGTAATTTTTTAGTGCCAACAGCAGTGGCGATTTTTTTAAGATTGAGTTGGTAGTCAACAGGCAATACTGCCACAAAATAATTTTTGTCATCGCTCACCAACAGCGTTTTAAAGACTTCTTGTACAGATAAACCTAGTTTTTCTGCTGCTTCTAAGCCAAAATTTTTTGTTTGAGGCTCATGTTGATATTCATGGATTGAGTAATCAATTTTTTTAGCTTTAAGAATTTTGCAAGCAGGTGTCATAATTTTTAGTGTCGAGTTTAAATTTAGATTATAGCGCTTTATAAAATACTTAGGCTATTTTTTAAACTAAAAAAGCCAATCAAAAGATTGGCTTTTTTTGTTTGTCTATTAATACAGTTTTTTCGGCAATGTAATCTGAATCATTTCATTGTCATCGGCAAGTTTGGCATTTCGCCCTGAAGAACCTGGGAAGTTATTATCATTAAAAATAGTTAAAGTATTGGCATCTTCAATGATTAAGTCTTCAATGGTTTGGAATGGGAAACCAAAACGCTCACCTACGGCAATATCGCCATCACGAGGTGTGCCATAAAGTAAATTTGGATTGGCAATATCCATCAGATTAACAATCTCCTCACGTTCAATTGGTTGGCCTGCTTCTTTAAGCTTCACTTTAATGAGTTTTTTGTATCCACCTAGGTTATTTTCAGTGTCATCACGTTCAATAATGACCCCTTCTGTTTCGCTAAACAATTGGAAATCACCAATCGCTGTGGCTTTGCTGTCTAATGCAAATAAATAGTATTTACCAGTATAGGCTTTCTTTTTAAGGTCAAATTGCGACAAGATAAGTTGACCCGTACTGTCATTGCTTAAAGGCTTTTCAAGCAATGGATACAAATACTGACCATCTGGTGAAATCGCCATTCCCTCAAAACCACCGCTACGTTGCACTAAAGGCTCAACGTAGTTGATATTGGCTTTATTAAGTTGGTTTTGTGGTGAACGAAGTTCAACTCCTGCTTGGGTTGGATGCGGTAGTGGAATAGGCGCATCTAATAAGACACCGTCTTTGGAGAAGTGTAAAAGGTATGGACCAAATTCATCGCCAATCCAAAAGCTGCCGTCTACTTCACGCTGCATTGATTCAGGGTCAAAGTCAGCACCTGTCAGTAAACGCTCAGGTGTATTTTCATTGATAATATCAAACGGAATTAAACCATTTGGATCTTTGAGTTGAATGAAGTCGTGGACCTTAACCTCACCAGTACCTTGATCTTTGCTACGAAAATCAGGGGTAATTTTGTAAATACGTAAGAGGTAATCTGCTGAATTGTCTTGTGAGCCAAAACCATTATCTGACATTGCCATATAGGTCCCATCAGCGTTTTTTAACGCTGCTGAGAAACCTTGTACAGGCTGACCGATAAATGGTGGATAGATCCCGTTTGCACCTTTGACATACGCACCCGAGTTTGGTCCTTGTGCATAAGTATCTACTTTGAGTTTCGCAAATGAAATTAAAGTCGGCTCAGTGACGCTCGGTTTCGCTGATGCTGATACGCTATCGTTATCATCATTACAACCGCTCAGGGCCAACATGCTTAAGGTAAGCAAAGATAAGGTGAGTTTTTTCATAATTAAGTCAAGTGATTAAATCTTCGGCTATTTAAACCTGACTTGATGACAACAACGCTGCACTTTGGTGACATTTTCTTGAAATATCACACATGTTGCTTCGGTGATTTGACTAAATAAGCTTAAGCATATTAAACATAAAAAAAGCCTCCCTAAAGGAGGCTTTTTTATCATGTTATTTTAAGCTTTGGCACTGATCGCGTCAGTCATTTGAACTTTCTCTTTGTCTTTTTCATTCATGATAAAGGCAACTGCAATCGCTGTAATTAATACAGGTAAACCTACTGCAATAAAATTAAAGTATGCAGGAAGGTTCATGCCCAATAAACCACCAATTAAAATTGGACCTACAATCGCGCCCATACGACCAATTGCTGATGACCAACCAATACCTGTTGAACGTACTGCAAGTGGGTAGTACTGTGCAACATAGCTATAAAGCAACATTTGCGAACCAATGGATGCAGCACCTGCTAAGAACACCAAGATATAGAGTAAAAATTCATTGCTTTGGAAGCCCATTAGACTCATTACAATTGCACCCATGATACCCAAGAACATCAGTACAGGTTTAAGATGGAAGCGATCCGCCAAGATACCACCACCTACAATACCTACAACTGCACCTACGTTCATCACCATCATAAACATGAGGCTGTTGTCCATTGAGTAACCCGCTGCCATCATTAATTTTGGTAACCAGCTGCTTAAAGCATACATGGTCAGTAAGCAAGTAAAGAACGCTGTCCAAAATAATAAAGTGTTCATTGCACGACCACGGCGGAATAAACTCACCACGTTGGCAGCTTCAGGCACACTTTCTTGCGGTAAGGTAAAGACAGTTTTGTCATTTACAGTCACATTGGGTGCAATGCATTTTACAATCTTACGGGCTTGTTCTTGGTCATTTTGTTTAACAATAAATCCTAAAGATTCAGGTAAAAACTTCCAAATAACGGGCAACAGGAGCAATGGAATACCTGCAATAAAGAACATAACTTCCCAACCAAAACTTGGGGTTAACCATGAACCTAACAGTGCTGCCATTACGCCGCCAACTGCATAACCACTGAACATACCTGTGACTAAGGTACTGCGCATTTTTTTCGGTGCATATTCAGAGGTCAGTGCCACAAGGTTTGGCATTACACCACCAATCCCTAAGCCGGCTAAGAAACGTAAAATACCAAATTCAGTTGGGTTTGATGCAAAACCACCTGCAAAAGTCAAACCACTAAAGAGTACAATACAAATCATAATGACTTTTTTACGACCGATCTTATCCGCCAAAGAGCCAAAAATCATCGCGCCAAACATCATACCAGCAAGTGCAGTACTTGCCAGCATACCTGCTTGTACTGCGCTTAAGCCCCAATCTTCCATCAACATGGGCAATACCACACCGTTGATCGCAAGATCGTAGCCATCAAATAAAATAATTAATAAACACCAAGCAACTACATTGAAGTGAAAAGGCGTAAATTTGGCGTGATCGACAATAGGATTGATATCTATTTTATCCGTCTTCATCGTTCTCATCTCCCATGAGTACTTGTCCATACTTAATAAAAACTATTAAGTTCTATTTTATAGCATGAATATACGTACCTCATATTTAATGCACAATAAGACTAAAGACTAGCAAATTACTCTGAATAGTATTTTTCTATCTAATTGTATTTAAATTGGTTTTTTATAGCGCAAAATTTAAAACTTTAGTATTAAAACACTATAACTTTATTGAAAAATATAATATTAGGTGGGTGAATTGTGAACTAAAAACTCTAAAAAAACTTAACACTGAATATTTTAAAAACAAAAAAGATCCCGAATATAAGGGATCTTTTTTGGTATAAATTACTTTTGTTCTTTCATTGGTTGTTCAGGCTGCTGATTTGGTTGCTTTTCAGGGGTGGTATTTTTATACGAATCTTGATTGCCTTTATCATCATTTGATTCTTTATGCGGTTTAACAGCTTGATCTGAATCATTCACAACTCATACTCCTTGATAGTGATACGTTATGTAATTTGCCATTACGTATACCTTTTGGTCAGTATAAGTTTTGTTGAATATACTTAAGTGAAGTGCAATATACTATCCAATGATTAACGTCTAAGTGAATGCAGTAAAAGACGTCAAATCATCGTTGAAAATAATGACCAGTGTAAATACAACTATCTTTGGCTTAAAAAAAGCTGACGTTCCTGCGCTCGACGTCGTACCAAGCCCTTTAACACCTGCCCACGACTTTGATTCCAGACTAAAAATTGCTCGGATGCTGATTTATAGTCACCTGTATTTAAAGTTTTAACCAAAGTAGATTGGCGAAATGCCTGTGCTCCAATGTTATAGGCTAAACAAACCAAAGCATCAAATTGATTTTGATTAAGTTCGACATAAACAGTTTGGTTAACCAGCTGAACAAAGCGCTTTAAATCATGTTGCTTATATTGTACAGCTTGCGCATGGGTACAGGCATCACCTTGTTGTACCCTTTTTCCATTTGGATACACAGTAGTGCCAATACCAATGGTCCACACATGAGCAGGACATAAATAGGCATTGAGTTTTAGTCCCTCACATTGTGTAATCAGGTCCATACCTTGCTGGCTGATATGCATAATTTGATCTTGGGCAACTGCAAGATTGCTTTCGGCACGACCAACATCTAAAAGCCCTAAACGCTTTAACATAAAGATGATAGAACTTTTCACTGCTGATTTAAGCTCAATAATATACATGGGCAGATCTTATCTAACTTTTTAAAACGATATGTTGATCTTTAGTCAATGGCGTGAAAAATTAACCCATTATAACCAAAGCACTTGATTTTTAATGTCAGGTTCGCTTTTAAAATCGAGTTAAATTATAAAAGATGAAGATTAAAGTTATTTCATAATATGATTATCCGTTTGAGTTGCAATAGCTAATAAGTTTGATAAAAGCAATTAATATTGATCAGACAAAGTATGCGTCAAAAGAACACTAGGTGGATTTTTATACAAATTAGTTTTATAATCATAGTGTTGTCGTATTATTTATTTGTGCTTTAGGTTACTTTATGAAAAATGATCACTCATCTAACGATTTAGAATCTACCACTTTGGGTTGGAAATTTGTTGCAATTGTCGCGGGTATCACTGCTGTATTTTTTACTTTTTTGTATTTAGCCATGTCGGTTGAACCTGACTACATGCCAAATCGCGAACCTAAGGCAACAATGCAACCAGCTGCAACAGTACCAATGGATCATACCTCAGCAGAATAAGATGCAGACGCTAAACGGATTAATGCTATAGCATGTATATCAGCCAAGTGAAAAATTATTCATTTTATTGGTGAAAAACTATTAAAGTTCTTCTTTGATTGGGCTCCATCTGGGCTTAATTAAATACAGTAAATACACACTAAATATATTTTTCATTCATATAGCGCCAATAACGTTTGGGTACATATTGAATATGCAATTTTAAATTTTTACGTGCTTGAATATTAACGCTATTGAAATAGTCCTTCCAAAGTTGGTCATAAAGTACCTCTTCATCATCAAGTTGAATCATAAAATCTTGGCTAAAGCCTGTGTCAATATTTTGATCAATGACTTGCGGATTCATCTCAATTTGATGAACCTCATGTAGATCATAATAAATACCATATTTACGCTGTTCATCATAAATCAACCAACGTTGATCTTGGTAACGTTGTTTAAAATGTCGCGTGATAATTGGCAAGACATTAAAATCTGGCTTCACCAAGCTCAAAAACAGCCCATCTTGGCATTTTTTAAAGCGTACAAAGGCCTCCATACGGTGCTTTTCACGCCCGACTTGTTTCGCCCATTGACTAATCCCTAAGACATCAACGTGACCATAGTCTTGATCGACACGGTACTGCTTTTGAAACACATAGCAGGCAAAACCAAACATATGGTTAAATGCTGGGTCTTGTTCAGATAAAAAACTATAGTAAAAATGCCGCAGCGAATTACTCGACACTTTACGCTTCAGTGCTGTCCACACACGTTGGGCATGTTGATTGTTAGAAGGTACGATAATCATCTCATCAAATAAGCCATTTTGGCTGTTTGCATCTTGAGTAATGCGCACATCAAATTGCTTAAATGAAAATGCGCGAAATACACAACTCAGTAAGCCTGTCATCGTACCGTCAAACACATAAATCATCAGAAACCAAAGCCCAATTGTGGTGAAAGTTGCTGTGTATATTTAGATTGACCCGCCTGTAAAATATGTTGACGAATCTGCCCAGACTGCTGTTCTTTGGCAAATTTTGGACTATCTACACAACGGATAAAATGCTGCGCGCGGTTATAAGCCACTCCCATACGTTTGAGTTGATCAATACGAATAGGAGCAAAACGCCGTGCTGAGACAATTTTTTTAGCCGAACGTACACCAATACCAGGTACTCGTAAAATCATCTGATAATCAGCACGGTTAATATCAACGGGGAAGCATTCAGGATGACGCAGTGCCCAACCCAATTTCGGGTCAACATCCAAATCTAAATTGGGGTGTTCATCATCCACCAATTCGTTGGCTTCAAAACCATAAAAACGCATCAACCAATCACTTTGATACAGGCGATTTTCACGCAACAAAGGCGGTGCCGAGCCAACCATAGGTAAGCCCTTGTCTTCTTCATTGATTGGAATATAACCCGAGTAATAAACACGCTTGAGTTTAAACTCTTTATAATGACGATCTGCCATTAAAATAATGTCTTTATCGGTTTCGCTATGCGCACCCACCACCATTTGCGTGGTTTGCCCTGCCGGAACAAATGTAGGGACAGTCTTAATCAATTTACGCTCATCTTTAAGTTCAATCAGACGATCACGCACAATGCCAAGATCTTTTTGCACTTCGGCATGGTTTTTTTCCGGTGCAAATTTCTGCAAACCTTCTTCAGTTGGCATCTCAAGATTAATGCTCATACGATCAACATATAAACCCGCTTCTTGAATAATTTCAGGTGATGCACCGGGAATGGTCTTTAAATGGATATAACCATTAAAGTTTTCTTCAAGACGAAGTTTTTTAACCACCTGCAGCATACGCTCCATAGTGTAATCAGCAGATTTAAAAATACCTGAACTTAAAAACAACCCTTCAATATAATTACGACGATAAAAATTGATGGTCAGATCAACCACTTCTTGCACAGTAAAGGCAGCACGTTTCACATCATTGGAACGCCGTGACACACAATAAGCACAGTCATAAATACAGACATTAGAAAATAAAATTTTAAGCAAAGACACACAGCGCCCATCTTCGGTATAACTATGACAGATACCATTACCGGTATTGCCCAAGCCCTTATCTTTGTTTTGGCGTTTACTACCACTTGATGAACAAGACACATCATACTTGGCAGCATCAGCCAAAATTTGCAGTTTTTCACGAATACGATCAGACATAGACAGAGATAAAAGAAGCAAAATGCCATGATAGCTTTTGATCAATATTTACACAATAAATCGCATCATGTGCACGACAAGCCCTGTCGTGCTGTTTTTAAAAATCATTGCTGTGAACGGCATCAATCATTTGCCAACTTCAAAATTAAATTATAAATCTATGAACCGCGTAGCTTATCCATTTTTGGGAAACTGACTTTACAAAATTTATCGTCTGATGCAAATACTCACATAAACCAACATAACCTGAACAAACTGATTAAGGTGTTAAACATACAACTAGGCTTTAATCAATGCACAGCTATAACACATAGGATAATAAAATGTCAGAAGTCAGCACCGTTCAAGATTTTGAACTTAACCGCTATTTAGGTACATGGTATGAAATTGCTCGATTACCCATGAAATATCAACCAGAAGATAGCACTGATATTTCTGCACAATATTCATTACAAGATGACGGAAAAATTCGTGTACAAAATCGTTGCTTAGATGGTAACGCCGAATTGGATGAATCGATTGGTGAAGCCACTATAGTCGATGCAAACCAAGGCAAACTTGAGGTGAGCTTTTTACCTGAAGGCCTACGTTGGATTCCTTTTACCAAAGGAGATTATTGGGTATTAAAAATTGATGCCGATTATCGTACCGCCTTGGTCGGCGAACCTCAGCAAAAATATTTATGGCTATTACATCGTGATGTACATTTAAATGACGACGTCAAAGCAGAATATTTGGCTTATGCACAACATTTAGGTTATCAACTCGATGATCTAATTCATACTGTACACACAGGACGTGACACTGCAGCGCTTTAGAAAAATAGTTTAATATGATTTTAAACTCGCAGCTTGATAAGCTAGCTTAAATGTAAACTCAGATATTATACAGCTCAAAACATTTGGGCTGTATAAAGATAAAAAAGCCCACCGCAGTGAGCTCAATATGCAATAGAGAAGTTAAATGTCGAGTTCACCTTCACGCCATACATCTTCGTATTCGTCATGATCAATCAAAAAGCGATAGCCTGTTTCTAAAGCTAAAAATGGCAAGGCTTCAGGAAAAGCCTCTTCAAGCTCTTTAACAGTCATGGTTTGGAAAAAGTCATCACCGTCTTGTAACTCACCACCATAAATAAACCAAGCAATCCCATCGCTATCGGGCAAATGACGAATTCCAACAATGGTTTCTTCTTTTAAAGATGCTACAGCAATCGCAACAACGTCTTGATCACTCACAGCGCGATAAGCAGAGCCATATTGCTCACATACCAATTTTTGTTCTTCAATCACATCTTTATGCATGACAAGGTTATCTCACTTGGTCTAAACAAATTGCAGTATAAACAAAATACTATGACAATTTATACTTTTACTTGCCTATACATACCTCATCGTCTGTAAAAACAGCTCAAATAACATAAATCTTTTAATCCCATTATTTCATGGCATTTTTAGTATTTTATAGTGTATGCGCTGCTAAAAAAGCCCATTCACGCCTAAAAGCAATATATCTTGCTTTAATTAAGTTGAATAGTCACGCTGATTTTTTGTACACTCACCCATTATACTTTTATGATTTCTTAGACATTCTATGGCAGAACTTTCCATAAAAAAACGCACAGGTGGACGTAGTGCACGAGTACGTCAAGATGTATTAACGCATGCTTTATTTGAACTGGTTGAACAAGGCTATATCGGCTTTAGCATTGGGCAGATTGCACAACGCGCGAATGTGCACGAAACCACAATTTATAGACGTTGGCCAACTCGTGAAGCGTTAATGATTGATGCCATTAAAGAATTTGCACATAGCCAATTAAGTGTCATCAATAGCGGAAATTTAATTGCTGATCTTCAACATTATTTGCATGCCATTGCACAGCTGTTGCAAACGCAAATTGGTAAAACCTTGATGATGCTTGCCTTTGACCCTAATTTAAAACAAATGAACCTTGCCTTATGGCAAGAACGCCAAAAAGTTGGCCAACATATTTTTCAATCTGCAATTAAGCGTGACGAATGGCCTCAATTCTATGATCAAGATTTAGTTTTTAGTGAGATTTTCGGTCCCTTATTTACGCATATTTGCTTATTACAACAACCCATAAATGACACAATGATTCAAGCAAGAGTGCACTTCATTATAAGCAATGTTGATTTTTTTAAACGCGATTCTCTATAGTCTGTAGCAGAATTTGATCATTTTAGTCATCTTTTAGTAGTTTTAGCCTATCTGCTATCATTGTTTTCTGTATCTAACATTTAGATTTGAAGCTCTACATTATTCTATATTCTTTTGATTTAAACGTGAGATCGCCGATGCTAAAACAAGCTAAATGGCCACCCAAGGTAAATGATGAATAATAAGTACATTAAGTTACAGAGCGTGTTGATGATGAACCCCTCCAACAAGTGTTTGATATCATTATGGCAATGATTTACACATCTAGTATTTGGCGAGTTCACAGCTGATATTTAAAAGGTAATATGACCTATGCGTTAAGGCATTTTTCATCGTATTAAGATGATTTCAGCAGTCCATATTTGGCTGCAAATTTTATACAATATTGAAAGCTTAAGTGAACCAAAAGAAAAACCTGCTATAAAGCAGGTGAGTGATGCATGTATCGTTGTTATTACAGCTTAAGTCAAAGCTTAGGCTTAATGAAGAGAATAGCGGTCTCAAGTTACGGTTTGATGAATTGATTTGCTCTATTGAGCATAATAGATAAACTGCAGCACAACACCTAAATCTTTGAATCAAATTATACGCTAGCAATCTGTGATGTGATCACCTTACACATTAGGATATTGATGCGTCTTTATGACTCAATTGAGATGTATCAAGTTCACATATTAGATCTCTTGCGAAAGTTAATTTAAGAGCATCCAATTCACCATTCCAGCAATTAAATTCATTCTTAGACCAA
>NZ_CANQLZ010000014.1 GCF_947624825.1 uncultured Acinetobacter sp. | reverse complement strand
TGCAACACTTGGTCGGCACGTAGCTTGGTGTCAAATTCCACCAATGTGACATGCTCAACAATCCCTGCTAAGTCAATTGCAGCTTCCACACCTGAGTTACCGCCACCAATCACCGCAACACGTTTGCCTTTGAATAATGGACCATCACAGTGCGGGCAGTACGCTACACCACGCGTGGCATATTCTTTTTCACCCGGCACGTTCATTTGTCTCCAACGTGCACCGGTTGATAAAATCACGGTTTTAGATTCAAGCTTGGCACCATTTTCAAGGGTCACTTCAACCAAACCATTGGCGGTTTCAGACGCACCTTTGATGTCAGCAACACGTTGTAGATTCATGATGTCTACACCATATTCACGCACATGTGCTTCCATTTCTGCGGCAAATTTTGGACCTTGGGTTTTTTGAATTGAGGTAAAGTTCTCAATGTCCATGGTGTCCATAACTTGACCGCCCATGCGCTCAGCCACAATACCGGTTTTAATGCCTTTACGCGCCGCATAAATGGCAGAAGTGTTGCCCGCAGGTCCACCACCAATCACCAACACATCAAACGCGTCTTTGGCATTTAACTTGGCAGCATCTTTTTGTGCTGCATTGGTGTCAAGTTTTGCCACGATCTCTTCTAAAGTCATACGACCTTGACCAATGTGTTGACCATCTTGGAACACCATTGGAACGGCCATGATTTTGCGTTCTTCAACTTCGTCTTGGAAGAAAGCACCATCAATCATGGTGGCTGTTGCACCCGGATTGTAAATGGCAATCAGGTTTAAGGCTTGCACCACATCTGGACAGTTGTGGCAGCTTAAAGACACAAATACGTCAAAATTAGACTTCACACCGAGTTCTTTGATTGAAGTTAACACTTCATCAGAGACTTTTGGTGCATAACCTGAGGTTTGTAGCAATGCTAAGATCAATGACGTGAACTCATGGCCCATTGGCAAGCCTGCAAAGAATACACGCGGTTCTTCGCCTGCTTTTGCAATACCAAAGCTTGGGGCACGGCTATTTTTGCCATCAAAACGTGCAGTAACCAAATCAGACAATGCTGCAACTTCTTCAACCAATTCTTTGATTTTGGCAGATTTGTCTGAGTCATTTAAAGTTGCCACCAATTCGATGGGACCTTCTAGGCGTTCTAAAAGGGCTTTTAATTGCGATGAAGTATTTTGATCTAACATGGCTAACGTCTCCAAAGGAGTAAATATGTATTTGATGAGATGATCTTAAATGGATTACCTTTATAGGTAAAACATTTAGTTTTTATAAATACAATCGGAAATTAGATTTAATTTGCATTTCATCAGGTATTTCAGCGTTGTATATGCATGCTTTATTTTATATTTCAAGTAAGATAATTAAAATGCAGCACATCTCTGTGCTTTTTTAACCTCATTTAAGGAGCCAATATGCTACAGCGCGGAATTTATGAGCACTACAAAGGTCAGCATTATCAGGTTTTTCATGTGGCGACCCACAGTGAAACCGCTGAAAAGTTAGTGGTGTATCAGTGTTTATACGGCGATTATTCGATGTGGGTACGACCTTTACAGATGTTTATGGAAAGCATCGAGATTGACGGGCAGGTGGTACCACGTTTTAAATTGATTGCTGCACTTTAAGACCATACCAGCAAAATAATGTGAGTAACGGTGTTGCGCCGTTACTCAAAAATCAATCACATCGCTTGGGTGTATATTACATAATTCTGACACAGGTAAAATGCACATCATATTCTAAGTATTTATGAACAAAAGCAGCTTTGTCGCTGCGGCGTAGCAAATTGGCATAAATAAATTTAGGCACGGAGTAGTACAGCTCAGCAGAACCATTGTCGTAAAAAATATGCAAATGTCGAGACGTGGAATTATACTTCCATGATGTAACGGTAATGGCAACTCCCATAAGCAACTCCTTATTTAAAAAGGTTTTTTATAATTTTTTTTGCATTGTGGTGTTGTTTAAAATTACTTGAAAGATTGGCTTTTCTATATAGCAGTATTGTAAAGATCATCATGCATGAAAGCCGCTATATCGAATATAGACCTCTGTAGTTCCTTTTACAAAAATCATGCGCAGGACTAAAAAGTTAACAATTTTGTAGATGAGCAGCTTTTAAAATGTTTTAGACTTCTTGTCACGTCTAATCATAACGAGAATAATAATGCAGCTTTTTCAATGTTCTTATTGTACGCAGCCAGTCTATTTTGATAACTATAGCTGTACGCACTGTCAGCATGTTTTAGGATTTGACGCCAAACACACCCAAATGCTGGCTTTAACAGGACCAAATGCTGTAGGGGCTTTTACTGAAACGCAAACCCAAAAAAATTATAAGTTTTGTATGAATAAACAGTATGAGGTGTGTAATTGGCTGCTTGATTTTGAGGATCCGAATGATTTTTGTTTGGCGTGTGGTTTAAATCGCGTGATCCCTGATTTAAGTGAGTTAAAATACCGCCAACGTTGGCATAAAATCGAATTGGCCAAGCACCGTTTGATCTATAGTGTACTGCGTTGGCAATTGCCGCTTGAAAATAAAGTTCAAAATCCCAATCAAGGTTTAGCTTTTGATTTTAAAGCTGATCCCAATTGTCCCAATGAACCTAAAGTGATGACAGGGCATGATAATGGTTTAATTACCTTAAACATTGCTGAAGCTGATGATGTAGAACGTGCTATGGCGCGTGATCAAATGGATGAAGTGTATCGTACCTTACTTGGTCATTTTCGCCATGAAATTGGACATTATTATTGGGATGTTTTAGTTGATGGTACGGCATTTTTAGAACCTTGCCGCGCATTGTTTGGCGATGAGCGTATGGACTATCAAGCTGCACTTGATCGTCATTATCAAAATGGGCCAGCACCAGACTGGATGTCACGTTATATTAGCCCTTATGCCAGCATGCATCCTTGGGAAGATTGGGCGGAAACATGGGCACATTATTTACATATTGTAGACGTATTAGAAACAGCAGATGCCTTTGGTATTCAAATTCGCCCACAAGTGGTTCAAGACCAAGATGACCATGTGATGACCTTAGCCACACCACTTGAGCCATATACAGCCCAAGATTTTGATAGTATTTATCAAGCATGGTTACCGGTGGCCTTTGCCATGAACAGCTTAAATCGTAGTATGGGACAAGAAGACTTTTATCCTTTTGTGATTAATACTCAAGTACAAAATAAATTACGCTTTATTCATGAAGTGATTCAACAATATGCCAAGGCACAGTCTCAATAAGCCTTATAAATCCAGACATTGTGCATGCTTATGGGCAGCTTGATTGTGGCTGCCTATAGGTGCAATGCGGTTATGAATACAGCTTAAACTTTGGCTTTGATTGTGCTTGAGGACGAGTTTTCCAATATTATTTTGAATATCAATTGTGCCTGCTACCTGATTCCGAATTAATTCTGCTTTATGACCAGAAAATATTTCAAGATTGCCTTGAATACGATTTTCAACCAAATTTAAACCACCAAAATTATCCCCCGCGACTACATTGCCTGCCACTTGACTGCGTTTTAAAGTCAAACTGCCTTGGGCTTTAACCTCTATATTGCCAGCAATTTTAACATTGTCTAAAATACATTTTTGATGAACCACAACATTGCGATCAATGCTTTGATTGCGTAAATGTCCTTGGCACATTACTGAATCTGCAAAACTTGTGGCTGCAAATAAACAGCCAAATACAAATACTGCAAAACGCATACATGCTCCTTAAAAAATTATGTTTATACTGACATATTAGCTTAAAAAACACCCATAATTAAATTTTAGCCATAAAAAAACCACGCAATTTGCGTGGTTTTTTGATCAGTTGAATCTAATAAAAATTAGATTTTACCAACTAAGTCGATTGAAGGCGCAAGTGTTGCTTCGCCTTCTTTCCATTTTGCAGGGCAAACTTCGCCTGGGTGCGCATGTACGTATTGAGCAGCTTTTACTTTACGAAGTAATTCAGATGCATCACGGCCAATACCACCTGCGTTGATTTCAACGATTTGGATTTTGCCTTCAGGATCGATAACAAATGTACCACGATCAGCAAGACCAGCAGCTTCAATGAGTACTTCGAAGTTTTTAGACAACGTCCAAGTTGGATCACCGATTAATGGGTATTGGATTTTACCAATGACATCAGAAGTATCGTGCCAAGCTTTGTGCGTAAAATGTGTGTCAGTAGATACGCCGTAGATTTCTACGCCTAATTTTTGGAATTCAGCATAGTTGTCTGCTAAGTCACCCAATTCAGTTGGGCAAACAAAGGTAAAGTCAGCTGGGTAGAAGAATACTACAGACCATTTGCCTTTAAGATCAGCTTCAGAAACTTCAACGAATTGACCGTTGTGGTAGGCAGTTGCGTTAAACGGTTTAACTTCAGTATTAATTAAGCTCATCATAGTCTCCATGATTGAGGTTTGTAATTTGATTTCCATAAGAATATAGAAATTATGCTTGGGGCTGAAACAGAATTTTTGCATGATCAAAATCGGAAAATCCGAATTGACTGCATAAGTTCTGTGTCACGCTTTGGCAAATCATAACATCAAAAAATGACAATTAATTTGCATGTTGTAAGCTGCTTAAAACATGGGGATTTGTCTAGATAATTCAAGGGTGATTTTTTAAAAAAGTCAAAAATATTCAAAACACATTGCCTTTCGTAAACTTGAAGAACAGCGTAAAATAGCCGGCTTATTTGTGTGTTTTAGGAATACCTTTCAGTGCAGCGTGATTTAAATGTAGAGCAATTGGTGATGGCACGCGACCTTCATCGTTTAAATCGACTACGTCAAGGAAAGGATGCCAATCCACAGCAGTATCAAGCACTTTGGGAACAATCGCATGCCAAAGTGCTGCAACGTGTTGAGCGCTTGCCCAATATTGCTTTAAATCAAGATTTACCGGTCACCCAATATGCCGACAAACTGATTGCTGCCATACAAAAACATCAAGTGATTATTGTGGCGGGTGAAACGGGTTCGGGTAAGACCACACAATTGCCGCAAATTGCCATGTTGGCAGGTCGAGGCTTAACCGGTTTAATTGGGCATACTCAGCCGCGACGTTTAGCCGCACGTAGCGTATCGCAACGTATTGCTGAAGAAGTGGGGCAGAAACTCGGTGAATCAATTTCATTTAAAGTCCGTTTTAATGAGCAAGGTTCACAAGATTCAATTTTACGTTTAATGACCGATGGTATTTTGTTGGCAGAGCTGGCAAATGATCGCTTCTTAACCAAATATGACACCATTATTATTGATGAAGCGCATGAGCGTTCGCTCAATATTGACTTTATCATGGGGTATTTAAAGCAGCTTTTACCAAGACGTAAAGACCTCAAAGTTATTATTACTTCGGCCACTTTGGACGTAAATCGCTTTAGTCGTTACTTTAACAATGCACCGATTTTTGAAGTAGAAGGACGTAGTTTTCCTGTAGAAGTACGTTATCGTCCCATTTCTGAGCTGTCGATTGGAGGCAGTGATGACGATGAATTTGATGACTTTGAAGAAAACTTACCGCGTGCTGTGGTGGCTGCCGTTGAAGAATGTTTTGCCGATGCTCAAGCCAAAGGGCATCCTGAACATGCTGATATTTTGGTATTTGCCTCTACAGAGCAAGAAATTCGTGAACTCCAAGAAACCTTACAAAAATACGGGCCACGCCATACCGAAGTCTTGACGCTATATGCGCGTTTAGCACTTGCTGAACAACAAAAAATCTTTAATCCATCTGGTGGTGGGCGACGCATTATTATTGCCACCAACGTGGCAGAAACGGCGCTGACCGTACCTAATATTCGTTATGTGATTGACAGTGGTTTTGCGCGTATGTCGCGTTATAACTATCGCTCACGTGTGCAACGCCTACCCATTGAAGCGATTTCTCAAGCGGCTGCCAATCAGCGTAAAGGACGTTGTGGTCGTATTGCGCCGGGTGTGTGTATTCGTTTGTATTCAGAAGAAGATTTTTTAAGTCGTCCTGAATTTACCGAACCTGAAATCAAGCGTACAAACTTAGCATCGGTGATTTTGCAAATGCAAAGTTTGGGCTTTGGTGAGCTTGAAGACTTTGATTTTATTGAACCACCTGATTTACGTCTGGTCAATGATGGGCGCAAGCTGCTGATTGAATTGGGGGCTATGCATGATCAAAAAGCCCTTGCAACACCTACTCAAAAAAAAGCAGCGGCTTTAACTAAAATTGGTCAACAAATGGCAAAAATGCCGATTGACCCGCGTTTAGCACGTATGATTTTAGGTGGTGCACATTTTGGTGTGCTCAATGAAGTTTTGGTGATTGTGGCGGCACTTGCAGTACAAGACCCGCGTGAACGTCCGGCCGACAAACAAGTCCAAGCCGACCAAAAGCATGCTTTGTTCCGTGAAGGCGATTCAGATTTCTTGTTTTATATTAAGCTTTGGGACACACTAAACGCCAATCGTGACAGCATGAGCGAAAGTAAACGCCGTAACTTTGCGCGTCAGCATTTTTTAAGTTGGTTACGTTTACGTGAATGGAAAAAAACCCATGAACAATTGGTCGACTTAGCCAAAGGCTTAAAGCTTTCTTTTAATGAAAAACCGGCCAGTTATGAAAACCTACATCGGGCATTGTTGACGGGTTTGTTGTCGTTTATTGCTAATAAAACCGATGAGCGCAACGTGTTTATGGCAGTGCGTCAGCAAAAAGCACGTATTTTCCCTGCCTCGACCTTACATAAAACCAATACCCCGTGGGTGATGGCCTTTGAGATGGTGGAAACCTCACAGGTATACTTACGCACGCTTGCCAAGATTGAGCCGGAATGGATTTTGTTGGCCGCAGGTGATTTGCTCAAACACCATTACTTTGAACCGCATTGGTCAAAAAAAGCTGGTATTGTCAATGCTTATGATCAAATCTCATTGTTTGGTTTGATTGTTGAGCCGCGCCGTTTAATCAACTACGAAAAAGTGGATTTGTCCGCAGCGCATGAAATTTTCTTACGTGATGCCTTAACCACAGGTCATTTGGGCATTAGTCCACCGTTTTTAAAGCACAACTTACTTAAACTTGAAGAAGTTGAACGTGTTGAAGATAAATTACGACGTCGTGATTTGGTGGTAGATGAAGAAACCATTTACCAATTTTATGCCAGTAAAGTGCCATCTGAAGTCGCGAGTCGTCGTAGTTTTGAAGATTGGCGTGCCACAGTTGAGCCAAAACAGCCGCGCTATTTGTTTGTTGAGGATGATGCGCTATGGCTAAATGACCGTCCCACCACACAACAATTTCCAGACTATCTGCACAATGGCAGCTTAAGACTTGCCGCCAGCTATCGCTTTGACCCAAGTCATGATCAAGATGGTGCTACCGTGAAAATTCCATTACAAGCTTTGGCTCAAGTGGATGAAAACATCTGGTCATGGGGAATTCCGGGTTGGCGTTATGATTTAATTGAAGCCTTGTTAAAAAGTTTACCTAAAGATAAACGTCGCAATTTAGTGCCCATTCCTGATACAGCACGTAAATTGGTGCAACGTATTGATGCCAGTCATTTACGTGAACATATTTTGGCATTTTTGAGTTTTCAGTTGCGTGCTGAACAAGTCAGCGCACAGGACTTTAACCTTGAGCGCATTGAGCAATACTTGTTGCCTTTTATTCAAGTGTTGGATGAAAAAGGTCGGGTACTTGAGCAAGGACGTAACTTAAGCGAATTAAAAGCCCGTTGTCGTGCAGAAACCCATAGCCCAGTTAAACAACTCAAAGGTGAATTTAGTACTTTCCCTGAGCAATTTGTGTTTGAAGCCTCACAAAAAGTGTCAGGTGTGGTGGTTAAGCAATATCAAGCTTTGGTGGTAAACAAGAAATTTGCCGATTTGGCACCAAAAGATGAATCGGGTGTGGTGATTCAAACCTTTAATGATGCCCAAGAAGCTATGAAACAACACCGTGAAGGTGTGATTCGTTTGGTGCATCTACAATTGGGCGATTTGATTCGTCAGTTAAAAAAGCAGATTTCCAAGCCTTTGGCATTGGCTTATTCACCCTTAGGTGATAAGGCACAATTGGAGCAAATGTTAGTCTATGCCACTTTACAAATGGCGATTACTGACTTGCCAGTCAATGCAGCTGAATTTGAGCGCCTTTTGCTTGAAGTGAAAAAAAGCTTCTTAAGCCATGGTCAAACTGCGCTACAGGTGATGTCAGAGATTTATATTCAATGGCAAGAGATCCGTCGTCGTTTAAATGGCTTTAATGTAGCTGTGTTTGGCAAAAATATGGATGATATTGAAGATCAATTGGATTTGATGTCATTGGCCAATTTTGTCTATATCAAGCCAAATGACGTGTGGCTTGAGTTCCCACGCTACCTAAAAGCTTTGCTGATGCGCCTTGATCGCTTACCAAATAATTTACAAAGGGATGATTCTGCCATTGATCAAGTTGACCCTTGGATGGAAAAATTGTTCACCTTTAAAAATGACCCGCGCCTAAAAGAACTTTACTTTATGGTCGAAGAGCTACGTATCTCGTTGTTTTCACAACCAATGAAAACCAAGATGCCAATTTCAGCGACGCGATTGCAAAAAGTTTGGGAACGTTTAGGAATCCGTTAATATACTCACCATTTTTCCATAGGAGTTTTACATGGGCATCCGTATTACAGGCACAGGGTTATATACACCTGCTGAAACCATCACGAACGAAGAATTAGTTCAAAGTTTAAATGCTTATGTAGAACGTTATAACGCCGAGCACGCAGCCGAAATTGCCGCGGGTGAAATTGAAGAGTTACGTACCTCAAGTGCGGAATTTATTGAAAAAGCGTCAGGCATTAAAAGCCGTTATGTAGCAGAAAAGTCAGGTATTTTAGATATCGACCGTATGCGTCCACGTTTTAATATTCGTAGCAATGATGAAATCTCACTCCAAGCCGAGTGGGGCGTGGCTGCTGCTAAACAAGCCATGGACAATGCAGGTGTAACGGCTGAAGACATTGATGTTGTGATTATGGCATGTTCGCAATTACAACGTGGTTATCCGGCAATTGCCATTGAAATCCAATCTGCATTGGGTATTCAAGGCTACGGCTATGACATGAATGTGGCATGTTCTGCAGCGACTTTTGGTTTAAAGCAGTCTTATGATGCAATCTTAGCCGGTGCGCGCCGTGTATTGTTGGTCAATGTAGAGATTATGTCAGGTCAGTTAGATTACACCTCACGTGATTCGCACTTTATTTTTGGTGATGTGGCAACAGCGTCAATCATTGAAAATACCGACAGCAAAACAGGTTTTGAGATTTTAGATACCTATTTATTTACTCAATTTTCAAACAACATTCGTAATAACTTTGGTTATTTAAATCCTGCTGAAGAAGCAACGGGTAAGGATTTGTTGTTCCGTCAAGATGGACGTAAAGTGTTTAAAGATGTATGTCCTTTGGTGGCAAAAATCATTAAAAACCAAGTGGCAAAAAATGAATTAACACCAGATGACATTAAGCGTTTTTGGTTGCATCAAGCCAACGTGAATATGAATGAGTTGATTTTAAAATACGTGGCAGGTAAAGAAGCGCCAATTGAGCGTGCGCCTATTATTTTAGATGAATTTGCCAATACTTCATCGGCAGGGGTGATTATTGCTTTGCATAAAACAGCTGATCAAGTGAACGACGGCGAATATGGCGTATTGTGTTCATTTGGTGCAGGTTACTCAGTCGGTTCAATTTTAGTAAAAAAAGTTGTGGTTTAAGTTTTAAAACTTAGATGAAAAATGGCGCTTTAAAGCGCCATTTTTTTTAAGAAAATACTGGTGGAGTATAGGCGAGGGTACCCCCTAAAAACCACAGTAAAAATAATACCAAGGGAATATGAAAAATCAGTTGGGTAACGGTAAAGCCAATCACGTCTTTGGCTTTAAGTTTTAAAATGCCAAGCATCGGCAACATAAAAAATGGATTGATTAAATTGGGTAAGGCTTCGGCGGCATTATAAATTTGTACCGACCAACCTAAATGGACTTTTAAATCATTGGCGGCTTGCATGACATAAGGTGCTTCAATAATCCATTTACCACCACCCGATGGAATAAAAAAGCCCAAAATGGCAGAGTAAATGCCCATGACGATCGCAAAGGTTTCTTGTGAAGCAATTGAGACAAAAAATTCTGCAATATAATGTGACAGCGATAAATCTTGGGCGTTATAGGCGTTGGTCATCATAAAGGCGATGCTGCCATACAACGGAAATTGAATCAGCACTCCAGATATGGCAGGTACAGCTTTGGTCACGGCATTTAAAAAATTACGTGGTGTGCCATGTAAGGCAATCCCAAGCATTAAAAAAATAAAGTTATAGGTATTGAGGCTGGAAATGGCCAAAATCGGATTGCTTTTAGAAAACTCATTTAACATCCATACCACACCTAAAAGTACAATTAAAATACTTAAAAGCGGTGAGTTTTCAAGCCAATCTCCGGGGCGTTTAGGAGTATTGGGATCAATTGGTGTTTCTTGGTCAAGTTGAATATCAAACTGATCGATGGTTTTAATATGTTGGCCTTTAGGGGCAGACCAAAAAGCAATCGCAATCGATGCAACAATCAGTATTGCCGTCATGATCATCGATTGCGGTAAAAAAATGGTTTCGGTAAAGGGAATTACACCGGTTAAATTATAAATGGGTTCAGGCAGACTGGCTTTATTGGCTTGAATTTGTGCCGCCGATGAGCTAATGCCCAATGCCCATGTGGCACCCATACCAATAATCGCTGCTGCCGCTGCGGCACGGTAATCCATATTCAGTTCTTTACGCTGAGCCAGTGCAATCACCAATAGCGCAGTTAAAACGGTACTCATGGCCCAATTGACTAAAGAAATCAGTAGACTCACCGTTGCCACCAACACAATCGCACCACGACCTGAATGCGGTAGACGCGCCAAGACGCGAATCAATGCTTGTACCGGTTTAGACACCGAAACCACATAGCCGACCACAATCAACATACACATTTGTAAGGTAAAGGGAATTAAACTCCAAAACCCATCGCCAAAAGACAATGCTACAGACTGTGCCGGTGCGCCAATTAAAATTGCAGCAATCGCGACAATCACTACACCCAATAAGGCAAAAATATACGAGTCAGGAAACCATTTTTCTGACCAATCGCTGACCTTTAAGGCAAAGCGTTGCATAAAGTTTTGTTGTTCCATAGTCTATTCCATGATTATTGTTTGAATTAAAAAACCCCTTAAAACCGAAGCTTTAAAGGGTTAGTAAGTAATTTTTTTATTTAAGCGATCAGTTTGACGCCTGTGACACTTTGAATCTCATCTAAAGTCACATCGTGGGCCAACTCCACCAATTTTACACCTTCAGGTGTTACATCCATCACGCCTAAATCGGTGATAATACGATGCACCACGCTTTTACCCGTTAACGGCAGCGCACATTGCTCAACGATTTTAGGTGTTCCATCTTTGGCGCTGTGTTCCATCAATACCACGACTTTTTGTACCCCAGCCACCAAGTCCATGGCACCACCCATGCCTTTGACTTTTTTACCCGGAATCATCCAGTTGGCAAGGTCGCCAGTTTGTGACACTTCCATTGCACCTAAAATGGCAATATTGACATGCCCGCCACGAATCATGGCAAAAGAATCGGCACTTGAGAAAAATGCTGCACCTTGACGGGCTGTTACGGTTTGTTTACCGGCATTAATTAAATCGGCATCGACGGTCTGTTGGTTCGGAAATTCGCCAATACCCAATAAACCATTTTCTGATTGCAGCCAGACATTCATGTGGTCTGGAATATAGTTGGCAACCAGTGTGGGCAAGCCAATACCTAAATTGACATAAAAACCATCTTCTAACTCTAAAGCAGCGCGTTGCGCCATTTCATTACGCGTCCATGCCATGGCTTAAGCCTCCACTTTTAGGGTTAGTTGTTCGATACGTTTTTCAGGCGTTGTATTTAAAATAATGCGTTGCACATAAATGCCCGGAAGATGGATTTGATCTGGATCTAAAGCACCAATCTCAACAATTTCTTCAACTTCAGCAATACAGATTTTGGCGGCTGTTGCACACACAGGGTTAAAGTTTTGTGCGGTTTTTCTAAAAATTAAATTGCCGGCTTTATCCGCTTTATAGGCTTTGACCAACGCGATATCGGCGGTTAAGGCGTGTTCTAAAATATATTCTTTTTCATTAAATTCACGTAACTCTTTGCCATCAGCAATTAAAGTACCTACCCCTGTTGCGGTAAAAAAGGCTGGAATACCTGCACCACCGGCACGTAATTTTTCTGCCAATGTGCCTTGAGGGGTGAGTTCAACTTCTAACTCACCGCTTAAAAATTGGCGCTCAAATTCTTTGTTTTCACCGACATAAGAGGCAATCATCTTTTTAATTTGTTTGGTTTCAAGTAATAAACCTAAGCCAAAACCATCCACACCGGCATTATTAGAGATACAAGTTAAATTTTTCACGCCTGTGTCTTTTAAGGCTGCAATTAAGGCTTCAGGAATACCGCATAAGCCAAAACCACCCACCGCTAAGGTTTGTCCATCTTTGACGATATCACGCAGCGCTTCTGCTGCATGTGCATAGACTTTATTCATTTTTTATTCTCTAAAGTTATATTTAAGCGCAGCGCTGTTGCCAATAGGCATTGGCATAATGAGATGGATTATTACGCTGTAACACTTGGCTAATATTTTGACTCGCCGTCATTAATGCATCTACATTAATGCCCGTGTTTAAGCCCATATTGGAAAGCAAATAATATAAGTCTTCGGTGGAAACATTGCCTGATGCACCTTTGGCATAGGGGCAGCCACCTAAACCTGCAATCGATGAATCAAACACGCGAATACCTTGTTGTAGGGATTGATAAATATTAGCAATTGCCATGCCATAGGTATTATGAAAATGTCCGGCCAATAAACTGGCATCTGTACTTGCTAAACACGCATCCCAAACTTTTTTTACCCGATCTGGCGTGGCTGTACCAATGGTTTCACCTAAAGATACTTCATAGCAGCCCATTTTAAGCAAGCGCTCAGTGACTTGTGCCACCACTTTAGGTTCAATCGCACCTTCATAAGGGCAATCGACGATACAGGATACATAGCCACGCACTTTAATCTTGTGCTGTTTGGCTTTGGTAAAAATATCGGAAAATTTGGCAAAACTTTCTTCAATTGAGCAGTTAATATTTTTTTGCGTAAAGCTTTGGGATGCTGCGGTAAACACCGCAACTTCCTGACAACCGACCGCTAAAGCTGCTTCAAAGCCTTTGATATTTGGTGTCAGCAAACTCAAACTAATGTTGGGATCTTGAGGTAATTCGGCAAATAATTGGTCGCTCATGGCCATTTGCGGTACCCATTTGGCTGATACACATGAACCCACTTCAATACTACTGACACCGGTTTGCATTAAATCTAAAATTAGATTTTTACGATCTAATAAGGTCAGGGGTGTTTTTTCGTTTTGCAGGCCATCGCGTGGCCCGACCTCAACGATTTTAACAAATTCACTCATGCCACCTCCTCCAATACTACAAATTCAACGAGTTCATCGCCAGCTTTGACTTGATCGCCCGGTTGGAAATAGGTTGCAGCCACCACACCATCTTGCGGTGCACGAATTGAATATTCGATTTTCATGGCTTCTAAGGTCAGTAACACATCATCTTTTTTAACCTGGCTATTGGGTTGCACCAAGACTTGGGTAATGACCCCCGGCATAGGGGCTTTTAAATTACCGGCGGTGGCAGCATCATCTTCGCTGTTAAAGCTTGGTTGAATATGGGCAAAATGATGGCTTTGACCGTTATTGTATAGGGTTAAGCCACTGTCGCTTAAACTAAAGGCATAGTTAGTTTTACGACCATTTAATTCAATTTTAACCTGATGTTGATTGAGTATTTGCCCTTGGATTGCATAACTTTGGCCGTCATACTCTGCCACATAGCCATGCGCTTGTGAGGTGAAATACACCACATTTTCAATGCCTTGAATCGTAAATTTCACTGCATAGCGTGCATTAATATTCATGCGCCATAAAGATTGCGCTTGCCACACAGGATTGTTGGCGGTTTTGTTACTGGCAAAACGTGATAATAATTCAGTCAAGGCAGCGGCGAGTACCAATTCTTTAGAGACTTGCGGTTGTGGGCCAAGTAAAAATTCCTCTTCACGTTGGATCAAGCCGGTATCTAAATGGGCTGTCGCAAAAGATTCACAGCGTACCAAACGATCTAAAAAGGCAATATTATTGCCTAAACCATCGACATGGAATTGGCTTAAGGCATGATGCATTTGCGTGAGGGCTGCTGCACGATTTTTACCCCATACAATCAGTTTGGCAATCATTGGGTCATAATAGGTGGTAATTTCATCGCCCTCAACAATGCCGCTATCGACACGTACGTGCGCATTTTGAGTTGGATAGCTTAAATAGTGAATCTTACCAATGGCGGGCAAAAAGCCTTTTTCTGGTTCTTCGGCATAAACACGTGCTTCTAGGGCATGACCATGAATACTGAGTTCATGTTGTTGTTTTGGTAAAGGCTCACCATACGCAACACGCAATTGCCATTCGACTAAATCTTGTCCTGTAATCATTTCCGTCACAGGATGTTCAACCTGTAAACGGGTATTCATTTCCATGAAGTACGCCGTTCCATCTTGTTCAACAATAAATTCAACCGTACCTGCACCCACATAATTCACCGCACGGGCTGCATCAAGTGCAGCTTGGCGCATAGCTTCAAGTTTAGGCTCTGCCATTAAAGGCGCCGGTGCTTCTTCTAACACTTTTTGATGACGACGTTGTACCGAACAATCACGTTCAAATAAATGCACATAGTTGCCGTGGGTATCGCCAAAGACTTGCACTTCGATATGGCGAGGTTGCACCACGTAGCGCTCAATTAATACATCATCATTGGCAAAGCTGGCTTTGGCTTCGCTTTTACATGAAGCAAGGGATGCTAAAAAGTCTTGGCTTTGTTCAACCAAACGCATGCCTTTACCACCACCACCGGCACTGGCTTTAATTAAAACAGGGTAGCCAATGGCATCGGCTTGTTGTTTTAAAAATTCGGCATCTTGATTGCTACCGTGGTAACCCGGGGTTAACGGTACGCCGGCTTTTTCCATTAACGCTTTAGAGGTCGCTTTTAAGCCCATGGCTAAAATGGCATCTACTGGCGGGCCAATAAACACGATATTATTTTTTGTGCAGGCTTCGGCAAATTGGTCATTTTCCGATAAAAAGCCGTAGCCGGGATGAATGGCTTGAGCACCTGTATCAAGTGCGGCTTGAATAATACGTTCAACTTGTAAATAACTTTGTGCAGCAGGGGATTCGCCAATATAGATTGCTTCATCGGCCTGTTTGACGTGTTGCGCCTGAGCATCGGCATCTGAATAGACCGCAACGGTAGCAATACCGAGTTTTTTCGCACTGCGGATCACACGACAAGCAATTTCACCACGGTTGGCAATTAAAATTTTGTTAAACATAGCAGTATCCTTATATTTTTGTTGTTATGCAGTGGTTTGAATCCAACTTGGGCTGTGTTTATTTAAAAACGCGCTCAAACCATTTTTCGCCTCTGTTCCTTGGCGTACATGTGCAATATGTTGCGCAGTTTGCAGCAATAGATCTTGCGTTAGTTCTTGTTGGTTGACCATTTGAATCAATTGCTTAGACGCGGTTTGCGCTTCTGGCCCACCGAGTAATAAAGCCTCTACAAGCATATCAATAGTTTGATCTAAAGCTTCCGGTTCAGCCACTTCATGCACTAAGCCAATTTTTAGGGCTTGTTCTGCACTAATGCGCTCAGCCGTTAAAAAATAACGCGATGCTTGACGTGCACCAATCGCTCGAATCACATACGGGCTAATGGTGGATGGTGCTAAACCTAAGCGCACTTCTGAGGTGGCAAACTTTGCCTCAGTGCTTGCCACACAAATATCACAGGCAGAAGCCAAGCCCATGCCACCACCAAAGGCAATGCCATGCACACGGGCAATGGTGGGTTGCTTTAAGGTAGCAAGTTGATGCAGCATTTGTGCAAGTTTTAGCGCATCGGCTTGGTTATCTTCACGTGAAGCGCTACCTGCTTGTTTCATCCAATTTAAATCTGCACCGGCAGAAAAACTTTTGCCACGACCAGCTAAAATCACCACACGAATATCATCACGTTGATGAATATGGGCAAAACAGGCATGTAATTCTTCAATCACTTGGGTATTAAAAGCGTTGTGTAATTCTGCACGGTTCATCCAAACCGTTGCGACTGCGCCTTGTTGTTCGAGTTGTAAAAATTGATAGCTCATGTCACACCCCTTACATACGGAACACGCCGAATTTGGTTTCTTGAGTCGGTGCATTGAGCGCTGCAGCCAAACTTAAGCCTAATACTTGGCGGCTTTGTGCAGGGTCAATCACACCATCATCCCAAAGACGTGATGAGGCATAATACGGATGACCTTGTTGCTCAAATTGATCACGGAACGGTTGTTTAAATTGATCTTCTTCTTGGGCTGTCCATTGTTCGCCACGCGCTTCAATTTGGTCACGTTTTAAGGTTGAAAGTACGCTTGCGGCTTGCTCGCCACCCATCACCGAAATACGTGAGTTTGGCCATGTCCATAAAAAACGTGGTGAATAGGCACGGCCACACATGCCGTAGTTACCTGCACCAAAGGAACCACCAATAATCAAGGTGATTTTAGGCACATTGGCTGTGGCCACTGCCATGACCAATTTGGCGCCGTGCTTGGCAATGCCTTCGTTTTCGTATTCACGACCCACCATAAAGCCAGTAATGTTTTGAATAAACAGGAGGGGAATATTGCGCTGCGTACACAGTTCAATAAAGTGCGCGCCTTTTTGCGCACATTCTGAAAATAAAATCCCGTTATTGGCAATAATTCCTACCGGCATACCGTAAAGTTCAGCAAAGCCTGTGACTAAAGTGGTGCCAAAACGGGCCTTAAATTCATCAAAACGTGAACCATCCACAATACGGGCAATCACTTCACGTACATCAAATGGCTTACGGGTATCGCTTGGCACCACACCATAGAGTTCTTCTGCGGCAAAGCGAGGTGGCTCAATGTGATCTAAAGATACATTTGGTTTTTTATTGAGGTTTTTAACAATATTACGGGCAATGGCAATGGCATGTTCATCATTTTCAGCCAAGTGATCGGCAACGCCAGATAAACGTGTATGCACATCACCGCCACCTAAATCTTCAGCCGACACCACTTCACCGGTTGCAGCTTTGACCAATGGTGGACCACCTAGGAAAATTGTACCTTGATTACGTACAATAATGGTTTCATCCGACATGGCAGGAACATAGGCACCGCCTGCGGTACAGCTGCCCATCACCACGGCAATTTGTGCAATGCCTTGGCTCGACATACGGGCTTGGTTGTAAAAAATACGCCCAAAATGATCACGGTCTGGGAAGACTTCATCTTGCATCGGCAAATACGCGCCACCTGAATCGACCAAATAAATACATGGCAGATGGTTTTGCTCGGCAATTTCTTGGGCACGTAAATGTTTTTTAACCGTTAATGGATAATAAGTACCACCTTTAACCGTGGCATCATTGGCCACAATCATGCAGGTCACACCATTAACCTGACCCACACCTGCCACCACACCAGCAGCAGGTACGTCATCACTGTAAACTTGATAGGCTGCTAGCTGACCAATTTCTAAAAAAGCACTGCCGGCATCAATGAGTTGGTCGATACGCTCACGTGGTAATAATTTTCCGCGGGCAATGTGTTTTTCACGGGCTTTTTCACCGCCACCAAGCGCAATTTTTTGTGCAAGTGTTGTTAAATCAGTCACCAAGGTTTGCATGGCGGTTTGATTGGTTTTAAATTCTTCGCTACGTACATTCAGCTTGCTGCCAAGTACATTCATCTGATCATTGCTACTTTCACTGCGGGTGAATTGGCGTAATACATTCATTATTCAACATCCTTGTTTAATCTATTGTTGTTGTATTGGGCGGATGTGGGCACTGATGTGCCCAAAAGCATTATTGAGTTTCGTTAAATAATTCGCGACCAATCAGCATACGGCGAATTTCTGAGGTGCCGGCGCCAATTTCATACAGCTTGGCATCACGCCATAGACGACCGACTGAATATTCGTTGATATAGCCGTTACCGCCTAAGGTTTGAATGGCTTCACCTGCCATCCATGTGGCTTTTTCAGCAGCATATAGAATGGCACTGGCGGCATCTTTACGTAAGCTACGGCGGTGCTCGGCTTTGTCACATTCTGCACCTACGGCATATACAAGCGCTTTACAGGCGAGCCATGTAGAATACATATCTGCCACTTTACCTTGCATCAATTGGAATTCACCTAAAGCTTGACCAAACTGTTTACGCTCATGTAAATACGGAATCACGCTGTCCATACAAGCATCCATAATGCCAAGTGGGCCTGCGCTTAAAACCGCACGTTCGTAATCTAAGCCACTCATTAAAACTTTGACGCCATTGCCCACACCGCCCATGACGTTTTCTTTAGGCACTTTGACGTTGTCAAAAAATAATGGATAGGTATTTGAACCACGCATCCCCAATTTGTCTAAGTGTGTGCCGTGGCTAAATCCATCCATGTCTTTTTCAATAATAAAAGCGGTCATGCCTTTAGCACCGGCTTGGGTGTCGGTTTTGGCATATACCACCAACACATCGGCATCACCGCCATTGGTGATCCACATTTTTGAACCATTCAAGACATAATGATCGCCATGATCATCGGCACGAAGTTTCATGCTTACTACATCTGAACCTGCATTGGGTTCTGACATGGCCAATGCACCGACATAATCACCTGAAATCAGTTTTGGGAGGTATTTTTGTTTTTGTGCTTCAGAACCATTACGTTTGATTTGGTTAATACATAAATTTGAGTGTGCGCCATAAGACAAACCAATTGATGCAGATGCGCGTGAGATTTCTTGCATCACCACAATATGTGCCAAGTAACCTAAGTCTGAACCACCGTATTCTTCGCTCACGGTTAAACCATGTAAGCCCATGTCGCCCATTTTTTTCCAAAGATGCGCTGGAAATTCGTTGTCACGGTCAACTCGGGCGGCCAGTGGGGCAATTTCTTTGGCACAAAATGCGGCAACAGAATCACGTAAGGCAATTAAAGTCTCATCCAAACCAAAATCAAGGGTTTGTAGGTTAAGCTGTAACGGAATATGTACGTTCATGTTATTCATCCTGAATTTCTACTTATTTTTTCCCAAATCACTTGGTGAAAAGCGGTTGTTTTTGTGCTTTTAAAACTAACATACAATGTTTTTTTAAAAAAGTGAATATAAATTCACAAATTGATTTAAAATTCATTTTTGTCTTGTTGAGAATAAAATTATGAGTTATAAAAGATCATCATTGATGCAAGAGCGTATGGAGCAAAATCGTGCTGCGATTTTACAATCCGCGCGCGAGTTGATTGCACAAGGTGGGCTAAAAGATGCGCAAATTCAACCGATTGCAGAGCGGGCAGGTGTTTCAAGTGGCTTGGTGTATCGCTACTTTGAAAACAAAAGTCAGGTATTAATTGAGGTGTTGTCGGCTGCAATTGTCTATGAAGTCAAGATTTTAGATTCAATTGCCAAACGCCAAGATTTAAGCGCAACGGAAAAATTACATAAGGCGGTCACAACTTTTGTTAAGCGTGCTTTAAATAGTCCACAGTTGGCGTACTCGCTAATGTTTGAACCGATTGACCCTTCGGTTGAACATGAGCGTTTTCGCAGTAAGCAATTACTCAAACAAAGTATTAAGGAGATTTTGGCCGAAGGGAAAGTCAACGGCGAATTTGGATGTGAAGATTTAAACACCGCAGCCTTGTGTGTGGTCGGTACCATGACCTTTGTGGTGATTGAGCCTTTAAATCCGTCACGTAATATGTTGTTTGATCAAAAATATAAGGATTACTTTGTCAAACAAATCGCTGATTTTTGTTTAAATGCGGTGATGATTGAGGAAGAAGCACGCGTTTAAATTCCACACAACGGTTTGTGGGCAAAGCATAAAAAACAAAATTAAAAAGAATCAAGGAGATCGATTCAATGACACAAGTCCGTTTAAGTTACGCCTATGGCGCAAGTGGTCAGCCGCTGTTGGGTACAACCATTGGTGAAAAATTTGACCAAGCCTGTGCCCAATACGCCGAGCAGGATGCTGTGGTGAGCGTGCAGCAAAATATTCGTTTGAGCTATAAGCAGCTACAACAACAGGTGAATGCCTTTGCCTGTAGCTTGTTCAAATTGGGCTTAAAAAAAGGCGACCGTTTGGCGATTTGGTCACCCAATTGTGTAGAGTGGACCATTACCCAATTTGCCGCATTTAAAGCGGGTATTATTTTAGTTAATCTTAATCCTGCGTATAAAAGCAGTGAACTCGAATATGTACTCAATAAAGTGTCTTGTGTAGGGCTTGTGATTGCACCTGCGTTTAAAACCTCAGATTATCAAGAAATTTTATGCAAAATTGCGCCAGAGCTCTGTAAGGGCAATGAAAAAATTCTCTCAAGTACGCGCCTACCACATTTAAAACACGTCATTAAAATCTCAGATGAACAACAAGGTGCGATTCATCGTTTTTCTGATTTACTGCTTGAGCCAAGCGCACAGCAATTGGCGCAGTTAGAGCAATTGGCCCAAGAATTACAATTTGATGAAACCATTAATATTCAATTTACCTCAGGCACCACAGGTAATCCTAAAGGCACCATGCTGACCCACAATAACATTTTAAATAATGGTTATTTTGTTGGCCAAGCCATCCGTCTCACCCCGCAAGATCGCGTGTGTATTTCTGTGCCGTTGTTTCATTGCTTTGGTATGGTGATGGGGAATTTAGCCTGTATTACGCATGGCTCAACTATGGTGTATCCAGCAGGGGTATTTAATCCACTGTCGAGCTTACAAGCCATTGAGCAAGAAAAATGCACCGCCGCCTATGGCGTACCCACCATGTTTATTGCCATGTTAGAACATGAACAATTTGAACAATTTGATTTAAGCAGTTTACGTACCGGCATTATGGCAGGTAGCCCATGTCCACGTGAAATTATGCAACGTGTGATTGATCGTATGCACATGCATGAAGTGACCATTTGTTACGGTATGACCGAAACTGCACCTGTGAGCGCGCAAAGTGCCGTAACCGATAGCCTTGAACAGCGCGTGGGCACGGTAGGACGAGTGCATCCACATTTAGAAATTAAAATTGTCGATGAACAAGGCAAAGTTGTACCGCGAGGTGGCTTAGGTGAGCTGTGTGTACGCGGTTATTCAGTCATGTTGGGTTACTGGGAAGATGAAGACAAAACCTTTGATGTGATTGATAAAGCCCGTTGGATGCATACTGGTGACATTGCCTCAATGGACGATGAAGGCTTTATTAAAATCAAAGGCCGTATTAAAGATGTGGTGATTCGTGGTGGCGAAAACTTGTTCCCCAAAGAAATTGAAGATTTCTTATACACCCATTCTGCGGTGATGGATGTACAGGTGATTGGTTTACCTGATCCACGTTATGGTGAAGAACTTTGTGCCTGCATTATTTTGCATGAAGGTGAAACCTGCAACGAAGAACTGATTCGTCAGTATTGCAAAGAGAATATTTCACATAACAAAGTACCTCGCTATGTACGTTTTTTTAGCGAGTTCCCAATGACAGCATCAGGTAAAGCCCAAAAATTTAAATTACAAGAATTGATGCGCCAAGAACTTAATTTACTCGAAGATATTGCTTAAATCCAACAGGCCCACGCGTTATTTCACGTGGGCAATTTTTTTAAGGACTACACGTGGCGAAGGACTTTTGTCATCCTAAAGTGGTGGCAGGCTATGACGAGCACATTGTACAACTGATTCCCGGTTATGCACTTATGCATGCCCAAGTGCGTGCAACATTAACTGTACAGCTCACAGCTGAGGCACATATTTTAGTGGTGGGTTGTGGTACCGGCTATGAGATCGAATATTTACTGGCAGATTTTCCAAAGATTCATATCACAGCTGTTGATCCTTCATTGAATATGTTGCAAAAAGCCCAACAGAAAATTGCCGAGCATGCAGACAGCTCACGGGTCAATTGGCTACTTGGTACAACTGCCGATTTAAAGCCAGAGGCACAATTTGATGCTGCTTTATGTTTATTGGTGGCGCATTTTATTGCCAATGATCAAAAAACTGAATTTTTTCAGCAGATTTATCAGCATCTTAAACCAAAAGCATATTTAATGACCTACGACATGCTATTGCCAAGTCATGCCAATGAACTCAAGATTTTACAGCATTTATGCCAAGTACAAGGTTTAAGCGTGCGTCAAAGTGAGCAAATGCTTGAGCGTTTAGAGGATGACTTTGCTTTAATCACGCCTCAACAATACTGTGATACTCTTTTAAAGGTTGGTTTTAATTCAATCCAAACGTATCTGCAAGTGATCAACTATTTTGGTTTTTTAGCACAAAAATAACAGGTTAGGGACTATGGCCGCGTATTATCAGCTTAAACAGCGTGAACATTTACAAGATGGCAGCGTGATTTCTCATTATCAATGCCATATTCATTGCCAAGGGGCATGGAATCCCAATGAGCAGCATATGGCGCCTGCCGGTGGAATTCTAGCGCATGAATTGGCACGTTTTAACCCACGCCCTGAACTACGTATTGGACGTATTGGTTATGATATTTTAGGGTTGATTCCCTTTGGTGAATTTTCAATAGAAACCAAAGTCATTCGTGGAGGCAAAACCATTGAATTACTTGAATCAACCATGGTGGCTCACGGGCGTGCTTGTATTGTGGCGCGCGCATGGCGTATGCAAACCCAAGATACACAACATATTGCAGGCTTAGAAGACGGTTTTGTTGCACCACCTGAACAATTGCCACTGTGGGAAGGCATGAAATGTTGGCCGGGTGGCTATATTCAAAGTATTACGGCACGCGCCGATGCTAGTCGCCGTGCTGGCTGTGGCGTGGTGTGGCTCAATACCCAAGTGGAGATGGTAGAAGGTGAAAATACCTTAGATTTTGTGCGCTTAATGGGCATGGTAGACACGGCCAATGGTGTGGTGCCGCGTGTAGAGCCAGGGCAAGGTTGGGCCTTTCCAAATTTAGATTTACAAATACATTTATATCGTGAGCCACAAGGGCAGTGGTTAGGGCTTGAAGCCACCCAACAATATGGCAGTGATGGTATTGGCTTAACCAGTAGTATTTTACATGACCAATTAGGGCCGTTTGGGCGTAGTGAGCAGATTTTAACCTTACGTGCCATGTAACAATTGTTGGTACACTGTGCTAGGAGGTTTTGCTTGGCACAGTTTTAAATTGCTTCATAGAATGTTAAGACATTTTGTCTGGAATCATTAAGGCTTGATTAATATACAGTTTAATTAAGCGCTCACGTGAGCCAATGGCTTTTTGATAATGGGTTGAGTTTAACAATAATGATGCACCATAGGTCACAGTCCAAATATAAGACAAATAATCACGAATCGACATGGCACTATTTAAGGATTTTAAATAATCTCCAGTCATGTCTTTAATGGATAAAATGCGTTGCTCACGCACCTGATACAGTGCTTCAAACAAATCTTTTAAACGACGTTCGTTGTTGGTTAAGCGCTCTTCAATGGCGTGTAGCAAAATGGTGCGATTAGAATTGAGCATGTTATACAGCATATATTGCGACACATAACTTTTGATGTTGTTTTGATTTTTTTGTGAAATGTCTAATAAACGGCGTTCATTTAAAATAATGAGTTCTAAATACAACTGATTTTTGCTTTTAAAATGTTTATAGATCGTGCCTTTGGCAATATCAAGCTCTGAGGCTAATTCACCTAAGGTAATATCTTGATTGTTATCCAATAACAATTTTTCTGCCATGCTTAAAATCTTTTCTTTTCGCAGCAAAAAGTTTTGTTGGCGCTCTGAATTCATCTGCTTCGTTCCATCTGACAATCAAAACTACTTGATGCAAATTAAACCACCTGTGCTGAGATTGAAATTAAACCAAAGTCTTGATTTTGATTAGTAAACAATCAATTGGTTGTTGGGTGGTCTAAGCAAAACATGAGTTTTGATCATATAAATAAAACAATGTCAAGCAATGGAAACTGTAGAGATCAATCATTTCCAATTCTGCCATTTTTATTCTATTGTCATTGCGTTTTATAAGATTACAGTGTGCAGTGTATGCGCTAATAATTGTTGTAAAATATAGATTGATTTTTGGATTAAGTATTTGAAAGAAAATTATTTTTTATATTTGATTTGCATGGGTGATTTTGTGAATTTTTAAAGCATTTCACACAATAGCAATCTAAACATGGCAGTATTGCCCCAAATTAAAAAACAATGGTTGTGTTGCAGTTTTCATCAATATAAGACGAGCTGAACACAAACAAGTAAAACAATATGTGCGTCGTGGTTTAAAATGATATTAGGTCAATGACCTAAAGGAATGAAAACAGTGAAAAACCTGCTGATGTTGTGATCAAGCAGATTAATTTAAGGAAAGTAACAATGCCAATTTATAATGCACCACTAAAAGATATGGACTTTATCTTAAATGACGTGTTTCAAGCTGAACAGTTCTGGCAAAGTACAGAAGGTCTTGCGCATTTAGATCAGGCAACTGCCAATGCTATTTTAGAAGAAATGGCAAAATTTTCAAAAAATGTCATTTTAGATTTAAACCGTTCAAGCGATGAAGAAGGCGGCGCGCAATTTAATCAAGGCGTTGTGACCACACCAAAAGGCTTTAAACAAGCATTTGATCAATACGCACAAGGCGGTTGGATTGGTTTAGGTGCATCTGAAGAGTGGGGCGGTCAAGGCATGCCAAAAATGCTCACCGTACTAGCAGATGAGATGATTTGGGCCACTAACCCATCATTTATGTTGTATCCACTGTTAACGGTGGGCGCAGGTATGGCAATTGATCAGGCCGGTACCCAAGAGCAAAAAGAAACTTATTTACCAAAATTCTATACTGGCGAATGGTCAGGCACCATGTGTTTAACCGAGCCACATTCAGGTACAGATTTAGGCATTATTAAAACCAAAGCTGAACCAAATGAAGATGGCAGCTATAACATCACAGGTACAAAAATCTTTATTACCAGTGGTGAGCATGATTTATGTGACAACATTATTCATTTAGTTTTGGCAAAAACCCCAAATGCACCTGCAGGTTCACGTGGGATTTCTATGTTTATTGTGCCAAAATTCTTAGTCAATGAAGATGGATCATTAGGTGAGCGTAATACGGTTGCCGCAGGTTCAATCGAGCACAAAATGGGCATTAAAGGTTCAGCCACTTGTGTGATGAACTTTGATGCGGCTAAAGGTTACATGATTGGTAAAGAAAATGAAGGCTTAGCGGCGATGTTCATTATGATGAACTACGAACGTTTATCGATGGGCATTCAAGGTTTAGGTGCTGCTGAATACGCCTATCAAAATGCGGCGCAATATGCCACAGACCGTTTGCAAGGTCGTAGTGCGACAGGTGCGCAATCACCTGAAAAACCTGCTGATTCAATTTTAGTGCATGCCGATGTGCGTCGTATGTTACTCAACGTGCGTTCAAACAATGAAGCAACCCGTGCCTTTGCAGCCTATGTGGGTCAACAACTTGATATCACTAAATTCTCAAATGATGCAGAAGCGGTGAAAAAAGCCAACAACCGTGTGGCACTGTTAACGCCTATTGCAAAAGCATTCTTAACTGACAAAGCGTTGGAGTCAACGTTAGAAGCACAAATGTGCTTTGGTGGTCATGGTTATATTCGTGAGTGGGGCATGGAACAATGTATCCGTGACTTACGTATTTCACAAATTTACGAAGGCACCAATGGTATTCAAGCGCTTGATTTAATTGGTCGTAAAACCATTAAAACCAGCGGTGCTTTCTTGGCTGAATACTTAGAAGAAATTCGCGCATTCGCCAATGGTCTAGACGACAGCTTAAGCATTAAAGCGGTAACCTTAGACATCGCAGCAAAAACTGAAGAATTAACTCAGTTTATTGTTGAGCAATCAAAACAAAATCCTGATTTCTCAAGTGCTGTTGCGGTAGATTACTTACACGCTGTAGGTATGCTCAGCTTTGTTTACATGTATGCGCGTATTGCTGCAGCAGCACAGGGCAAAGCCGAGAGCTTCTACCAAAATAAATTGGCTTTGGCACAGTACTATAGCAATAAAGTCTTGGCTGACTTTGCTGCGCGTGTACAACGTGTCAAAACAGGAACTGACGTTATGATGGACTTTAGTGCAGAATACTTTACCGCACAGTCTTAATTGTTAGGCCAAAATCACGAAGCTAGATCAGATAGGACGATCTAGCTTCTGCAATACTATAGGATATAAAGATAATGATCGTAATTGTAGATGCAGTACGTACTGCTATGGGCGGCTTTCAAGGTTCGCTTTCATCTTTAAGCGCACCGCAATTGGGTAGCGTTGTGATTCAAGAAACCATCCAACGTGCCGGCATTACAGCAACTGATGTTGATGAAGTGATTTTTGGTTGTGTATTGCCTGCAAGCTTAAAACAAGCGCCTGCGCGTCAAGCCATGCGTTTAGCCGGTGTACCTAATAGTGTTGGTGCCACCACCATTAATAAAGTCTGTGGTTCAGGCATGAAAGCGGTGATGCAAGCGGCCGATGCCATTAAAGCAGGCAGTGCCAACATCATCATCGCAGGCGGCATGGAATCAATGAGTAATGCCCCTTACTTGCTTGACAAGGCACGTGGTGGTTTACGTATGGGACATGGCAAAATTATTGACCATATGTTCCAAGATGGTTTAGAAGATGCAGAATCGGGTCTTTCAATGGGTGTTTTGGCCCAAGAAATGGCCGACAAAAAAAATTATACCCGTGAACAACAAGATGACTATGCCATTGCATCACTGAAAAAAGCAGTCGATGCCGTCAATAACGGTCACTTTAAAAACGAAATTGCAGCAGTCACTGTGTCGAGCCGTAAAGGCGATGTGGTGGTTGATCACGACGAACAACCGTTTAACGCAAAAATTGACAAGATTCCAACGCTGCGTCCTGCCTTTAAAAAAGATGGCACTATTACAGCTGCTAATTCAAGCTCAATTTCAGACGGTGCATCTGCATTGGTGATTAGCTCTGCTGCTGTTGCGCAAGAAAAAGGCTTAACGCCACTTGCTCAGGTTGTGGCGTATGCAACCCATTCACAGCATCCAACAGAATTTACCATTGCACCTGTGGGCGCAATTGAAAAAGTGCTCAAACAAGCCGGTTGGTCAGCACAAGAGGTAGATCTTTGGGAAGTCAATGAAGCCTTTGCCATGGTGGCTATGCTTGCTATTGATGGCTTAAATTTAGATGCGGCCAAAGTCAATATCAGTGGCGGTGCATGTGCATTGGGTCATCCATTGGGTTCATCGGGTTCGCGTATTATTGTCACTTTAATTCATGCCTTAAAACGCACAGGCGCTAAAAAAGGTGTCGCGGCATTGTGTATTGGTGGTGGTGAAGCCACTGCAATTGCGGTTGAATTGCTCTAATAGATGACTCATAAATCATGACCTTTGTGGTGTAATGATAGATAATAAAAAGTGTTAATTTTGAGAAGATTGAAAATGACAAAAGGTTTAGATCGCGTTCGTTTAGCAACGCTACATGACAAGATTGTTTCTGTAGAGCAGGCTTTAGATTTAATTCCAGATGGCGCAGTGCTTGGCGCAAGTGGTTTTGGTGGTGCAGGTGATGCCAAAGCGGTGCCATTGGCATTAGCAGCACAAGCCAAAGTCAAAAACTTGACCTTTGCCACGGGTGCAAGTTTAGGTAACCAAATTGATGGCAAATTAGGTGCGGCCAAAGTTATTTCACGCCGTTTACCGTATCAAGCCGACCCAGGTCTGCGTAAGCAAATTAACAATGGCGACGTGATGTATACCGACCAACATTTATCAGGTATGGCTGATAAAATGCGTCATAAAATGTTGCCTGCACCGCAAGTTGCCGTCATTTCAGCAGTTGCCATCACCGAAGAAGGTTTGATCATTCCAACCAACTCATGTGGTAACTCAGCTCAATTTGCTGAATTAGCAGATCATGTGATTGTTGAAATTGACTTAACCTCAAATCCAATTTTAGAAGGCTCACACGACATTTATGTACCCGCATCACGTCCAAAGCGTGGTCCAGTACCATTAATTGAAGTGCAAGACCGTATTGGTAAAATCGGGATTCAAGTTGATCCGGCTAAAATCTCTGCCATTGTGATGAACGAAGTACCTGATACTACCTTTGATATGGCAGATGCCGACGAAGAAACGCTTGCCATTGCCAAACACTTGGTCAACTTCTTTGAAAAAGAAGTGGAAGAAGGTCGTTTACCCAACAATTTAGGCCCATTACAATCGGGTGTAGGCTCAATTGCCAACGCCGTGTTTGCAGGTTTTGAACATTCTAACTTTAAAGATTTGGTCATGTATTCAGAAGTACTACAAGACTGTACTTTTAAGTTAATTGATTCAGGCAAAATGATTTTTGCGTCGGGTTGTTCAATGACTTTGTCTCAAAGCACCAATGACTACGTGATGGCAAACTTTGAAAAATACAAAGACAAAATTGTGATGCGTCCACAGGATGTATCTAATAACCCTGAGATTATCCGTCGTTTAGGCATTATTGCCATTAACACTGCACTTGAGTTTGATATTTACGGTAACGTCAATTCCACCCATGTGACAGGCACTAAAATGATGAACGGGATTGGTGGTTCAGGCGATTTTGCCCGTAATGCCATGTTGTCAATCTTTGTCACAAAATCTATTGCTAAAGCCGGTGCAATTTCATCGGTGGTGCCAATGGTCAGCCACCATGATCATACCGAACATGATGTGGATATTTTAGTGACTGAGCAAGGTTTAGCCGATTTGCGTGGTTTAGCACCGCGTGAGCGCGCGCGTGTTATTATTGATCAATGTGCACATCCTGATTACCGTCATGCACTGAATGATTATTATGACCGTGCTGCACAGCAAGGTGGTCATACACCGCATATCTTAACTGAAGCACTGAGTTGGCATGCACGTTTAGTGGCAGAAGGTCATATGCTGAAACAAGAAGCAATAAGCGCTTAAATTATTGCCATTAAAAAGCCCGCATCTGCGGGCTTTTTTTAGCGGGTTTGAGCCAAAATGAGGCCTTCTTCATGTTGTACCCGTGCAAACAAACAGGCTGTTGAATTGAGCATATATTCCATGGTATTCATTTTTGGCGCTTGCATGGCTGCAATATGCGTTGTAGTGATGCTTAAAGACGGGCTGTGTTGTTGTTGTTGATACAATGTGGCTTCTTGAGTTAAACAGTTAACCTGATAAGACTTGATTGTATAGTCACTTGAGCCAAGTGCTTGCCATTTGCTATTAATATTTAAATGTGTTGAGTCTTGTGATGTGTGAAAGGCAAAGCTCACCTGATCTTGCTGACTATAACCCAATTCAATCCAATTTTCTTGGCTATGTCCGAGTGTACTTAGCAACATCAAGAACAATAGTGCAGATCGTTTCATTGCAATCCTTGCGGGTATTAAAAGTGTGATAAATATAGCATTATTGTATTTTATATTAAATAAAGTGTGATGTATATCACATATTTTAATTTTAGTACTTTATTTAGACTTATCATCTGTTTGTTTAACTTGGCAAGCAATCTTAATCATTTGGGCAGCTAGTGAATTTGCTGCAACAGGGCGTAAGTCATGCCATGTGCTGGCTTTTGAGCTTCTTTCTAAACCATTGGCAAAATAAGAGGTGCGAGAACTTTCAGCGATACTTTGGGTTTGGCAGTTGATGTAGTACATCACCATAGTGAAATCACCACGCAATTGATCCTGCGGGCCTTGTTCGGTATAGACTTGCCAATTGGTCCAAACTTTCAGTAAATTTTGTTGTTCACGTTGTATAGATTCTAAGGTTTGAGTATTTAAACTGATTTGATGATAAGCATCTTCGGCAATCAATTGCCACTCTTGCGCCACAGTTATGGTGGTTATGCTGCTTAAACCTAAACTTAATAGTAATTTTTTCATTATTTTACTCCATTTTTATAATTTATAAAAAATAGCGCCTTTAGGGGCGCTATTTTAAATTTTTCAGCTTAGCTCATTTTCTTAAATAAGAAGTCATTGATTTTATGACCTTCTTCTAAGCCACGACGCTCAAATTTTGTTTGTGGGCGCCAATCTGGACGAGGATAGCTGTTGCCTTTGCCTGCCATGTTTTCTAAGCGCGGACGATTATCTAAGACATCTAACATCCATTCTGCATACGGTTCCCAGTCAGTCGCTGAGTGGAAAGTGCCGCCCATTTCAAGTTTTTGTTCTACCAACGGCATACGATCGTGCGATACAAAACGACGCTTAAAGTGACGTTTTTTCTGCCATGGATCAGGGAAATACAACTGCACCGCGTTAATACTATTGTCTGGCATTTCACGTAAAACTTGAATGGCATCAGCATCTAATAAACGTAAATTGGTCAAGCCTGCCATACCTGCTTCATACACGCATTGGGCAATCCCTGGCACATGCACTTCAATCCCAACATAGTTACGTTCGGGATTGGCTTTGGCCATCAACACCAATGAACGCCCCATACCAAAACCAATTTCTACGGTTAATGGACGTTCTGGGTGTTCAAAATGTTGACGTAAGTCACCCACTGGATATTCCAAAATTAAGTGACCATATTGTTCAAGCGCAGTACGTTGTGAGGTATTTAGCGGCGTTGAACGGCGCATAAATGTCACAATTTCACGGTGCTCATTTAAATTTTCGAGCTCAACGACTGGCTGCTCTAGTTGATCGTTTGACATAATTTTGGCAAATCTAAAATAAATCGAATGCGGTATTTTAAGTCGTTCAAGCAACAAGTCAAATATTTTCACCTGTATCAAAAAAGCGCCATTAAAATGGCGCTTGAAATGCTTTAAGAAAGGGGGGCAGACTTGATCAAGCCCTGTGCGGCCTGATTTAAGCCAATAAAGGTGACTTCTACCCCACGTTGCTCAAATTGATCGCGTACTTTGTAGAGCATATTTAATGAGGTGATATCCCAAATATGCGCGTGGCTTAAATCAATTTCAACATGTTGAGCTTGTATATCAAAGTCAAACAAATGGAAAAAACGTGTACTGCTGCTAAAGAAAATTTGCCCACGAATCATGTAACGACGTTGTTGATGGTGATCGGTGTGGGTTACTTGTACGGTGTGTTCAAGCGCATTGATAAAGAATAAGGCTGACATTAAAACACCAATTAACACCCCTAAAGCCAAATTGTGACTCATGAGTACCACAGCCACCACCACAATCATAATCAAATTAAATTGCCGTGGATGCGACTTAAATTCTTGCACAGCAGTCCATTGGAACGTGGTAACCGCTACCATGAGCATAATCGCAACCAAAGCCGCCATTGGAATGTAACTCAGCCAATCTTTAAAAAACACCACCAAACACAGTAAAAATACCCCTGCAACTAAGGTAGATAAACGCGTGCGTGCACCTGATCTGACATTAATTAAAGATTGCCCAATCATGGCACAACCTGCCATGCCCCCCATACAGCCACTGATTATATTGGCAAAACCTTGTCCGCGGCACTCTTGGTCACGGTCACTGGTGGTTTGGGTTACTTCATCCACCACTGTGATGGTCATCATGGTTTCTAATAAACCCACTGTGGCTAAAGTTAAGGCATAAGGGAAAATAATGCTGAAAGTTTCAAAATTTAAGGGAATATCAGGCAACAAGAAAATAGGCAGCGTGTCAGGAAATTGACCTAAATCACTGACCGTACGTAAATCTGCACCCAAAAAGAGTGCAATTAAACTTAACACCACAATACATACCAAAGGCGAGGGAATGAGCTTGCCAATTTTGGGCAACCGTGGAAACACATAAATCAAAGCTAGACCTAAAGCCATTAAAGCAAAGGCTAGCGTATCCATTTGGCGTAATTCGGGGAGTTGCGCCATAAAAATTAAAATCGCCAATGCATTTAAAAAGCCATAGACCACGGCTTGCGAGACAAAACGCATGAGTTTTGCCACTTGGAAGTAGCCAGCAATGACTTGAATCACACCAGTTAAAATGGTGGCTGCCAATAAATATTGTAAACCATGCACTTTCACCAAGGTAATCATGAGCAGTGCCATGGCCCCGGTGGCCGCTGAAATCATGGCAGGGCGACCCCCTAAAAAGGCAATACTCACGGCAATACAAAATGAGGCATATAAGCCCACTTGCGGGTCAACGCCTGCAATGGCAGAAAAGGCAATCGATTCAGGAATTAAAGCTAAACCCACTACTAAACCGGCCAAAATATCAGTACGAATATTGGACAACCATTCTTGTTTTTTCAAGCCAATCACAACAAATTTCATCAAACCTTAAAGCGGCTATGTTAAAACAGCTTTGTTGTAAAAAGCACCTGTAAATGACTTGAAAAATCAATCAATATCCCCGATAGTCAATGAGTGTAGTAGAACAAGCCATAAGATTGGGCTTCGCCAAACTTAAATTAAAAAAAAGTACAAGGATTAGATCAAAGATGAAACTTTATTATGCACCCGGTGCGTGTTCTTTAGCGGCACATATTATTTTAAATGAAATTAACGTTGACTTTGATTTAGTGCGCGTGGATTTAAAAACCCATCAAACCGAAAAAGGGCTAGATTATTATCAAATTAACCCAAAAGGTTATGTGCCAGCATTAGAAATTAACCCAGGTTTAATTTTAACTGAAATTGTCGCAATTTTACCGTTCTTGGCACAGCATGATCCAAAACAAGATTTGATTCCGCCATCAGGGTTTGGACGTGCCAAAGTACTAGAGTGGTTAGGTTATTTAAACTCAGAATTGCATGATGCTTATGCGGTATTTTTCCAAGGTGAGCTAGATGATGCCGCCAAACAAAAAGGCTATGCAGAAATTGATCGTTTATTGACTTACATTGACAGCGCGATTGCCAAAAATGAACATGAATACTTAGTCGATGATAATTTTGGTCCTGCCGATGCTTACTTTTTTGTGCTGACCAATTGGTCTAAGCTAATTGGACATGATCTCACGCCATATCCGCATGTTTTGGCCTTACGCAAAAAAGTGCGTCAACGTCAGTCAGTAGAAATTGCATTACGTGATGAAGGCTTAATTAAATAAAGTCATCTTAACAAGGACGCTGCAGCGTCCTTTTTTATACAACTTTTCGGGCTTTCCACGCCAAATCTAGCCAAGCGGCAATCATAAATGCCCCACCAATCGGGGTGATTGCACCTAAGCCGCGCGGTAAGCCAAGCGCCATGACATATAACGAACCACAAAATAAGACAATGCCCACTTGCATGAAGATAAAACTACGTTTGATATGTAACTGAGGTGCAACGTGCATTAAGATTGCAATGCATAGCATGCCTAAAGCATGATAAAAGAAATAATCTGTAGCGGTTTGCCACCAACCAAGTTGTATCTCACTGGCACGTGCTTTTAAGCCATGTGCGCCAAATGCACCAACCATGACGGCAATTGCTAAATTAAGTGCAGAAATTGTAATCCACATGCTGATGTCACACAGTGCAAAAATAGTTTAGCCATCATAATACAGCAATTAAAAAAAGGGCAACTTTGCCCTTTTTTTAATTAGATGACATGGCAACTTTAATTTTTTCCATGGCATTTTTCTCAAGCTGACGAATCCGTTCAGCCGAGACATTGTACTCAGCTGCCAATTCATGCAGCGTGGATTTATCATCATCTAACCAGCGACGCTGTAAGATATTACGTGAACGATCATCAAGTTGCTCCATGGCATTATGTAAGGCCGAGGTGCTTTGTTGCTCATAATCTTCATCTTCGGCTAAACGTGCCGGATCATAGCGGTTGTCTTCTAAATAAAGCGCAGGTGCAACATGGGTTGAACCTTCATCATCGTCATCACCTTGCGCTTCAAAAGCAGCATCATATGCGGTTAAACGACCTTCCATTTCTAAGACTTGCTCAGGCGTCACATTTAAGTCATTGGCAATGGATTGCGCTTCATCGAGGGTGAGCTTTTTACTCGATTTTTTTAAACTACGTAAATTAAAGAATAATTTACGCTGCGCTTTGGTGGTGGCAATTTTGACAATACGCCAATTACGAATCACATATTCATGAATTTCGGCTTTAATCCAATGCACAGCAAAAGACACTAAACGTACGCCCATATTGGGGTCAAAACGTTTCACGGCTTTCATTAAGCCTAAGTTACCTTCTTGGATTAAATCGCCTTGCGGTAAACCGTAGCCTGCATAACTGCGGGCAATATGTACTACAAAACGCAGATGTGACATTACCAACATTTTGGCAGCGTCTAAATCTTGTTCATAGTAGTAACGTTCTGCAAGCTCTTTTTCTTGTTCAGCGCTCAGAATTGGAATTTGATTCACAGTACTAATATAAGCACCAAGATTAACGCCGGGCGCTGATAATGACAGGGGCATCAATTGATTGCGGCTGTCACTCATGGGTACTCCTTATAAGACAAGTTGTCTTTGCAATGGTTTTATCTTAAAGCCAATTGCCTTCATCATTAAGGACAATTGGGTAGAGATATGTAAATTAATCTACATGATATTGGTTAAAACCAATTATGTTTCAATGTGATAATGAAATTCTTGTGCTGAGATTTGCACCACGTCACATTGAAAATCGTGTAGCGCACAATAGCGGCTGACGTCGGTTTGTGAATGCGGATCTGAGGATTTTAAAATCCATTGTCCAGCGGCTTGTTGTTTTAGGGCGCGCTTTAACATTAATAGAGGCATCGGGCAGGGTTGCCCCATAGCATCAATCACGCGTGCAACTTGAGACATACACAGCTTTACATCAATAAAAATTTAAAGCAAAGCTTAACAAAATTGCGTTCAAAGCCCAAGTTAAAAGCATTTTTTGCCGATATATTTTTAATAAAAAATTGAATTTGAAACCAGATAAATCCAAAAAAAACCTACCAATCAAAGATAAGCCATGATAAGCTCGATGCCGTTGAGGATGTATTACAACAAATAAAAATTGTTTTAAACACCGCTCTACAAGTGGATGTACCGGGATTTTGTTGATAGTTTTACAGAATGATTACAAGCTTAGAAATAATAAATGTTTTTAACTTGTTTGCTCTGCTGTTTGCAACACCGGGTGGTCCTTCTTTTGAAAGAACTAAATTGAGGATTAACTTATGACAGCTCGTGAACAAGGCGTTGTGAAGTGGTTTAACGATACTAAAGGCTTTGGCTTTATTCAACGCAACGGCGGCGACGATGTATTCGTTCACTTCCGTGCAATTCAAGGCGACGGCCACCGTTCACTTCGTGACGGCCAACGTGTTGAGTTCAGCGTAGTTAAAGGTCAAAAAGGCTTCCAAGCGGAAGAAGTACAACCTTTAGACTAAGCGATTTTGCTTGACGTCGAAACGCTCCAATATCTATTGGGGCGTTTTTTGTTTATAATCGTCTAAATTTGTCCATTTTCAATTAGAGCAACTCTATGTCAGCTGGTTTTGAAACCTTAAATCTCCATCCGCAATTGAAACAGGCGATTGATGCCCTTGGCTTCACCTCTATGACGCCAATTCAAGAAAAGGTTTTAAAGTTTACTTTAGCAGGCCATGATGCGATTGGCCGTGCACAAACCGGTACAGGTAAAACAGCCGCATTTTTAGTAAGTGTCATCAATGATTTACTTAAAAATCCAGTACAAGGACAACGTTACCGCGGTGAGCCGCGTGCTTTAATTTTAGCACCAACGCGTGAACTGGCGCTGCAAATTGAAAGTGATGCCAAAGAATTAACCCGCTTTTGTGGTTTAAATGTGGTGACGCTCTTAGGTGGTGTGGACTTTGAAAAGCAAAAAGCGCAACTTGACGCCAATTTTGTCGATATTATTGTGGCAACACCGGGTCGTTTAATTGACCTTGTTGAACAAAAAGAAGTATGGCTAGATCAAATTGAATTTTTAGTGATTGATGAAGCCGATCGCTTATTGGACATGGGTTTTATTCCATCGGTGAAACGTATTGTGCGTTATTCACCGCGTAAAGAACAACGTCAGACTTTAATGTTCTCAGCTACTTTTAGCTATGATGTGTTAAACCTTGCTCAGCAATGGTTGTTTGAACCAGTGACTGTAGAAATTGAACCTGAAAAGAAAACCAATGCAGACGTCGAGCAACGTGTGTATATGGTGGCTAAATCAGATAAATATAAATTATTGCAAGAAATTTTACGTGATGAGCCGATTGAAAAAGTGATGATTTTTGCCAATCGTCGTGACCAAGTGCGTAAACTGTATGACCATTTAAAACAAGATGGTTATAAAGTGGTAATGCTCTCAGGTGAGATTGCTCAAGACAAGCGCCTGAAAATGCTCGATCAATTTAAAAATGGTCAACATCATATTATGATCGCCACCGATGTGGCAGGTCGTGGTATTCATGTCGATGGCGTATCGCATGTGGTCAACTTTACCTTGCCGGAACAATCAGACGATTATGTGCACCGTATTGGACGTACAGGTCGTGCCGGTACACGTGGGGTGAGTATTAGTTTCTTATCAGAAGATGATGCGTTTTATCTCCCTGAAATTGAAAAAGCCATTGGTCAAAAACTACCGCTGACACGTTTAGACGGCTATTGCTAAGTTAAACAGATAAAAAACCGCTCAATTGAGCGGTTTTTTTATACTTTTATTGTTTGACACATTTAAAAGTCAGCACAGTTTGGTAATCATCATCGCGTGATAAGCCTACACTTTTACCACCTAGGCCACCAATCACATCAGCTGCGGCTTGAATGACTTGACCGGTTTTTTCATTCACCACACCTTTAAAGGCACCGTTATAGTTGCTCTTTTCATTGACTAAAATGGGCGCGGCTTTACTGCCACAGGTTTTATTGGCTGCCGCAATGGCATTGTTTTTAGCGATGACTTGGCTTTTACCTAAGCCTGTCACTTCATATTCATTGTTGATATTTTGAATGGCAAGTGAGGTGGTCGGTTGCGAGGCACATGCGCTTAACACAAGGGCAGTGGCCGTTACACAGAGTGTAGCAAATTTCATGAGTTATCCTTTTTTATGTAAAAGCGTATTGCAGCATAAAATATCTCAATCACAGGCAAGCGCTTGTATAGAAATTGCAATAGCACCTTAGACAATATAAAACAGTAACGCGAAACATAGAGTAAATTTATCAGTTTATGCTAATCTTAAAAGATTGGTTAGAAACATAGACTTTAAGCTGCAATGACAGACTCAACCCAAGATTTAATTCATCAAAATATGCACCAACGCCAGTCGATTGGACAGTTGATTGAGCCTGCGCCGAATGCACAACAATTACAACAAACCTTTGCCGCAGCTTTGACTGCACCTGATCATCATCGTCTAAAGCCAACGCGTTTTGTGGTGATTGAACCTGAACAGCGTGCAGCATTTGGTGAGCTATTGTCACAAGCCTTAACTGATTTAGGTGAAAGTGAGGCCGCACAGATTGAACGCGTCAAGAATCATCCGTTTCGTGCGCCTTTATTGGTGTTGGCATTAACTGAGTTTCAGGATCATCCTAAAGTGCCACATTTTGAACAAACTTTAAGTTCAGGGGCTGCGATCCAAAACTTTCTATTGTCCTTACAAGCCCAAGGTTTTGCCACCATGTGGCGCAGTGGCGCGGTGATTGAATCTAAGCATTTTAAAACCAGTTTGGGTTTAAAACCGACTGATTTGATTTCAGGAATTATTTATATTGGCAGCGCAGCCAAAAGTATTGCACCACGTCAGCCTGTGGTGATAAGCGATTATGTCAGCACTTGGCAAGCAAAATAGGACTGTATTATGAGTGAATTAAAATTTACCGACTTGCTTGATCCTGTGGCAACCAATCCTAAAACTGCATTGCGAGTGACAGTGTTGGGTGGGGGAAGTTTTGGGACTGCCATGGCCAATACCGCGGCACGTAATGGCTGCGATACCATGATTTGGATTCGTAATCCGGATGTGGCGGATGCCATTAACCAAACGCATTTGAATCAGCACTATTTGCCTGATTTTGTCTTAGAGCAAAATTTACGTGCTGAGTCGGATTTACAAACGGCAGTACGTGATCGCGATATTATTTTGGTGGCAATTCCAAGCCATTCTTTTCGTAGTGTCTTGCAGCAAATTAAACCTTTTATTACCTCGCAGGCAGTTATCTCTTTAACCAAAGGCATTGAAGCGCAAAGCTTTAGCTTTATGAGTGATATTATCCGTGCTGAATTGCCAGAAGTGCCGTATGGGGTGCTGTCAGGTCCTAATTTAGCGAAAGAAATTGTGGCAGGACAGCCGGCCGGCACCGTGATTGCCAGTCAATCTGAATTGGTACGTTATGCGGTACAACAAGCCTTGCACAGTGCTTTATTTCGTGTCTTTGCCAGTGATGATGTACATGGTGTGGAATTGGGCGGTGCGCTTAAAAATATCTATGCCGTGGCCATGGGCATTGCAGCAGCCTATAACGTGGGTGAAAACACCAAAAGTATGTTGCTGACCCGTGCTTTGGCAGAAATGAGCCGTTTTGCAGTTAAATTGGGTGCTAATCCCTTAACCTTCTTAGGTTTATCTGGCGTGGGTGACTTATTTGCCACCTGTAATAGTCCGTTAAGTCGCAATTATCAAGTTGGTTATGCGTTAGGCAAAGGTAAAACCTTAGAACAAGCCACCACAGAGCTTGGTCAAACCGCAGAAGGCATTAATACTATTATTCAGGTGCGTAAACGCGCTGAAGAGTTAGATGTTTATATGCCAATCACCGCAGCTTTGTATGCCGTAGTCTTTGAAGGTGCACCACCTTTGAGTGTGGCAGTGTCGATGATGAAGACCGGACAACGCAGCGATGTTGAGTTTGTTTTACCGCATTATGCGGTTTAAATCAGATGGTCATATTTGCGTTATACACTTAAGCACAATGAAAAATAAAAGGAATTTTGCATGCAACTGACTTTAGTACGCCACGGCGAAGCACATCCTGCACAACATGAACCTGATGAAAAACGTGCCCTAACCGAACGTGGTCACACACAAGCACAAGAAACCGCTGCTGCAATCCATACATGGATTCAGCCTGAAGTATTTGTGGTGAGTCCGTTAGTTCGTGCGCAGCAAACCTTAGCTTATTTGCAAACTTATTTTCCAAATGTACCTGTGGTGGTATGTGATGCTATTAAACCTGAAGATGATGCAAAAGTAGCCATCGAGTGGTTGTCACATTTACCGTATGAATCAATTGCGGTGGTGTGCCATATGAATGTGGTGGCCTATATGGAACAAATTTTACTGCAACAGCCGTTTCATGCTTTTCAATTGGCAGAGGCGCGGGTCTATGAGCAAGCGGTAATCGCAGCAGGACTCTCAACCCGTACGCAGCAATTTATTCCACAGGCATAAGGCGAAATTGATGTTGCATATATGGATGCCGGAAAATGATGGACTATGGCATTGGTCGCAAGATGGACAGTGGTCACAAGCAATTGCCTTAGAGCAATTGATTCGTGAGCTGAGTGTTTATCAAGGGCAAGCAGCAGTGGTGTACTTTCCAAGTCGCCATGTGCAATTGTTACAACAGCAGATGAGCAAATCTCACTACAAACAGTTAGGTGTAGTGGGAGCAAGTTATTTGCTCGAAGAATATGTGGTGCTGCCTTTAGATGCCATGTTGGTCAAACAGCATTTTGTGCAACCCGATCAGCTGTATTTAATGGCAATTGCTAAAACCACACTTGAAACCATGCAACATGCTTTAAGCCTACTGCCTATTCAAGTACAGGCTTTATTGCCTGATTTTTTACTTGTGCCTGAGCCTGCATCTAACCAAACCCAATTATTGGCATTTTCAGGACGTCTTTTGGTGCGTGAAAGTTGCTATAGCGGCGGTTCTATTGATGATTTAAATATCTATTTAGATTATCAAGATGACGCACGTGAATATAGCTGCATGGGTCTGCATGCAGACCATCTACAGGCCATAGCTGCGAGCAAAATCCAAGCACAATATCAACTTTTAGATATCAACTTTGATTGGCTCAAACAACCACAGCGGCATGTGTGGAATATGCTTACCCCTGTTAAAGCACAGCATAAAGCGAGTGGGTATTGGGGAATGTGTGCCGGCTTAATGGCAGCAGTTTTAGTGACGCAAGTGGCTGTCGATGGATTGCGTTGGTATCAAGCCAAACAAGTGGCCGAACAAACCGCACAGCAAGCCGTTGAGCAATATAAAGCTTGGTTTGGGGCAAACAGTCGGGTCAGTGAGCAAAATCTAAAAAGCCAATTTGAAAGCCAACTGCGCTTAAATCAAAGTGGTGACACCGAAGCTTTAACTTTAATTAGTCGTGTCGCACCGATCTTAATGCAACATCAAGTGGTGGCACAGCAACTGAACTACGACGAACAAGGTTTAAATCTAGCGCTTAGCGCAGGTTCAAGTCAAAACTTGCAACAGCTGAGTGAGCAGTTGGGTAAACAAGGTTTTAAAGTACAGCTTGGCAATATCAGCAGCCAAGGCAATGCTGTACTTGGACAGTTGAGTATTCAATAATGCAATTATGGACACAGTTTCAACAACAATGCGACACAGCTTTAGCGCGTTTATCTGTGCGTGAAAGAGTCATGGTAATGGTCAGCGTAGTTTTTGTGACAATTACACTATTGGGCAGTGCTTTATGGAGCATGCATCAAGCGGCCGAGCGTGAGCAACAACGCGTCAATGAATTAAAAGATCAAATGGTGTGGATGCAAAGTCATGCTGTCACCATGAAAGCTGCACAAGATCAGCAATTGTCAGCAAGTGAAAAAATTCAACGTTTGGGTCAGCAGCAAGGCTTAAGTTTAAGTGTCTCGCAACAAGGTGAGCAGATTCAAATTGTTGTGATGCATGCTGAGTACGCTGTACTTGCTAATCTTTTAACTCAGATGGCCAAAGACGGTTTAAATCTAAAAAAGATTCAATTGCTTGAAGAGGGGCAGACGCTTAAATTAACAGCGTTAGTGGCTTAGATGGTAAAAATAAACATCTGCAAAGCATGGTTTTTTCTAAAATCCATGCCTATAATACGGCGACTTAAAAGCTGTAGACTTTTGTAGATATGTTGTATTCTCTTGCCCGCCCTCTGTTGTTTTCTTTCGCACCGGAGCGTGCACATGAGCTCACATTATCCTTATTAAAATCAGCCCATGCTATGGGGCTGATGCGTCAAAATGTCGAGCATAAACCGGTTACCTGTATGGGAATTGAATTTCCTAATGCGGTAGGACTTGCTGCCGGTTTAGACAAAAATGGCGCTTATATTGATGCCTTAGCTGCTTTGGGTTTTGGTTTTATTGAAATTGGAACCATTACCCCACGTCCACAAGCCGGCAATCCACACCCACGTTTGTTCCGTTTACCAAAAGCCAATGCCATTATTAACCGTATGGGGTTTAATAATGATGGTGTAGACCAATTGGTTGAAAACGTAAAAGCGGCCAAGTTTAAAGGTGTGTTAGGGATTAATATTGGTAAAAATGCCGATACGCCGGTTGAAAAAGCTGTTGATGATTATTTAATTTGTTTAGAAAAAGTTTATAACTACGCCTCTTATATTACTGTCAATATTTCTTCACCCAATACAAAAAACTTACGTAGTTTGCAAAGCGGTGATGCCTTAACTGAATTGCTTGAAACTTTAAAAAATCGTCAGCTTGGATTGGCACAAGAGCACCAACATTACGTGCCAATTGTTTTAAAAGTCGCGCCAGATTTAGAAGCTGAAGACATTCAGTTTATTGCCGCGCAATTGATCCAATTTAAATTTGACGGTCTGATTGTGACCAATACCACCTTGTCGCGTGAAGGTGTAGAAGGTCTAGAATTTGCTGAAGAAGCTGGTGGTTTATCCGGTGCACCTGTTTTTGAAAAAAGTACCGCATGCTTAGCTGCGTTTTCACAAGCACTTAAAGGTCAGATCCCTTTAATTGGTGTGGGTGGAATTTTAACGGGTGAACATGCCAAAGCCAAAAAAGATGCCGGTGCCAGCCTTGTACAAGTGTATAGTGGCCTCATCTATACAGGACCGAAACTTATTCCGCAGTGTGTTGCTGCGCTGTAATTGCATATGAATGGATTGGACATTGTACTGTTGATTGTGGTGTTGATCAGTGGTTTAAATGGCTTGCGACAAGGCTTTATACAGGCATTTGCCAATTTGTTTGGTTGGCTGGTAGCTTTTTTTGTTGCCATAAAATATGCCGCAAGCCTTGCCCCAATGTTGACCATGTTTAATGATCCAGTTGTACAAAAAGTCAGTGCCTTTGCTTTGTTGGTTGTGGCAGTGATGATTGTGACGTGGTGTTTAAGTGGTTTTTTACAACGTATTTTAAATCGCTTAAAACTTGGTCCGCTCAATCGTTTAGCTGGTGCTGCGTTTGGTACTGCAAAAGCTTTTTTGGTTATTTTAATTTTGCTACAGACCGTGTCACCTTGGGTGGGCAGTTCGCCACTTTGGCAGCGCTCAACTTGGGTACACACCCTATTACCTTATGCCCCATGGGCGACCGAGCAATCAAAGAAAGTCGTCACAGAGGCAAAACAACATTTTGAAGAAGATACATCTTCTTTATCTTCTGAACCACAGCGTTCAGAGGCTGCAACGAAAAACCCTTTTAATTAATCCTAGCTTGTCTGCGAGGTTGCTATGTGTGGAGTTGTTGGTATTGCTGGTAAAACAGCGGTTAACCAAATGTTGTTTGATGCATTAACGATGTTACAACATCGTGGACAAGATGCTGCCGGGATCGTCACTTGTCACGAAGGTCGTCTCTTCTTACGTAAAGACACCGGCATGGTACGTGATGTATTTCATACACGTCATATGCGCGCTTTACAAGGGAACTATGGCATCGGTCATGTGCGTTACCCAACAGCCGGTTCGTCAAGCAGTGCAGAAGCACAGCCATTTTATGTAAACTCTCCATACGGGATTACCCTTGCACACAATGGTAACCTGACCAACGCTGAAGAAATTCATGATGACTTGTTCAAAACTGACTTACGTCATATGAACACCAATTCAGACTCTGAAGTATTACTTAACGTGTTAGCGCACGAATTACAAAAGCTCGGCAAATTAAGCCCAGTGGCAGATGATATCTTCCATGTGATTGGTCGTGTACATGAGCGTTGCCGTGGTGGTTATGCTGTGGTGAGCATGATTACCAACCAAGGTTTGGTGGGTTTTCGTGATCCAAACGGTATTCGCCCATTGATTTATGGTTCGCGTGAAACAGAACAAGGTATGGAATATATCATTGCTTCTGAATCAGTGGCTATTACCGCGCTTGGTTTTAAAGTTGAGCGTGATATCGAACCGGGTGAAGCAATTTTCATTGACATGGATGGCAATTTGTTTAGCCGTCAATGTGCTGCTGCACCAAAATATAGCCCATGTATTTTTGAATACGTATACTTTGCGCGTCCAGATGCCATTATTGATGGGATTTCAGTGTATAAAGCACGTCTTAAAATGGGCGAGCAATTGGCACAAAAAATCCTACGTGAGTGGGGTGAAGAGCACGACATCGACGTGGTGATTCCAATTCCAGACACTTCACGTACTTCAGCATTAGAGTTGGCCAATACGCTTGGGGTTAAATTCCGCGAAGGCTTTATGAAAAACCGTTATATCGGTCGTACTTTCATTATGCCGGGTCAGCAATTGCGTGAAAAATCAGTGCGTCAAAAGCTTAACCCTGTAGAGCTTGAGTTCCGTGGTAAAAATGTTCTGCTTGTAGATGATTCGATTGTACGTGGTACCACGTGTAATGAAATTATCCAAATGGCACGAGATTCAGGCGCGAAGAAGGTTTTCTTTGCATCTGCTGCACCAATGGTGAAATATCCAAACGTGTATGGTATTGATATGCCAGTGAAGTCAGAGCTGATTGCATCGAATCGTAGTGTTGAAGAGATTCGTGACATTATTGGCGCTGATCGTTTAATCTTCCAAGATTTAGAAGATCTAAAAATTGCAATTCGTACGAAAAAAGTACCAGCAGTACAAGAGTTTGACTGTTCGGTATTTGATGGCGTTTATGTCACCGGTGACATTGATGACGCGTACTTAGACAACTTGCAACAAAACCGTAGCGATAGCGCGAAAAACAAAAAAGATGGTTACATTGATGTCAATATTGATGCAGCCTCAGTGGATTTAACTGGCGTAAAAGAAGCGTAATTACGGTTAAATTTTCAGTGAAAAAGCGGGAATTTCCCGCTTTTTTGCTTTATGATGTGGCTCACCATGTCATCTAAGGGACGAGTAATTGCGAGACATTGGCGTAATTGAGATCGAAAATAAAAATATCTGTTGGTCTTTGTGTGTAAGCTTGTTTGCAATGGGGCTAAGTCTATTTATTTTAAATACCTTAGTGGGTTTTGTGGTGTATTACTTTGACCCTACCCAGTCTATTTATTGGCATGATTTAAGCCCGTATTGTAGTGTTATTTTAATTGTTATTATGCTCAGCTCAATGCTGTATGAAGGCTATGTATTGCGCCAAGGCGGGCATAGTTTAGCTCAGCAGCTTGGTGCTCGCCGTTTGAGTTTGGTCAATAGTACCCCCGAAGAATATAGTGCTTTAAAAATTAATCAACAATTGGCAGAGCGCTTTTTAAATACCGCACCAACCTTGTACGTCTTACCCGATGAAGTTGGGGTGAATTTACTCAGTGCTGGTTTTAAAGCACACGACACGGTCATTATTTTAACTTGGGGTGCTTTACAAAATTTAGATCAAACAGAGTTGTATGGTCTGTTAGCACATGCCTATCAGCAAATTTTAATTGGTGATACTCGCTATAACACGCGCTTAAAAATTCTCTATAGCGGTTTAACCAGTTTTAGCCAAATAGGCAGTAAAGTGGCAAAGCAAGGTTTTAAGCGCCATCGTGCCAATCGCCTACGCCATTTTGCCACCTTTTATGTGGCAATGGGGGGGATGATTTGGCTGTTAGGGAGTCTTGGGGTTTTAGTCACGCGTTTATTTAAATACATGATGCTCAGTGGCAATACCTTTAAAAATGATTCAGCGACCCAACTATTGATTCAAAGTTCAGCCAATATCCATACGTTATCACGTATTTATGTGCATCATGCTGGCTCGCAAATTCACAGTGAATATGCAGAGAGCATCTCACATTTATGTTTTGCCAACTCGCTGAGCCCACAAAGCTGGCTTAATATTCACCCAAGTATACAGCAACGTATTTTTGAGCTTAATCCAAGCTTAATTCAAGAGTTACAGCTTGATAACCTTAAAAAACTACGTACGCAGCCTTTATACAGTTTATTTCGTTCTTTAGAAGAAACCGATGGCGAATTTTCAGCGCCATGGACGTCGCCTGAACCTTTGCCATTATTGCGTTTATCTCCGATTAGCTTTGCTATTAAAGATGCCATTAAACCGCTTAATCCGGAACGACGCAGCAATATGCCACGTCCAGAATTGATTGAACGTGCCATGCAAACCGCGACAGGCTCACGCGAAGTTATGGTGGCGATTTTAATGATTCGTCAATATCGCGAATTTATTCCTGCCAATGCCGAAGTCAGTCGTGCCATTGTCGATGCATTGTTACATCTAGATGGGCGAGTACACATCGCAATTTTTCTAGACGCCTGCCAACATATGGGGCGATTACCTAAAACCATTGCACGGCAATTTTTAACCAAGTTGGCTAAAATTATCCAAGAAGATGGCGAAATTGGTTTATTGGATGCTTTATTACTAGAGCGCGTTAAAGCGCATTTGGGTTTATTGCCTGAGCAGCGTCCGACAGCCTTAACTGAAGTGAAACCGCAAATTGTACGTTTGGTGGATGCTCTATTGCATGTGCAGCAAATTAACAGTGACAACCAAATGCAAGTGCGTGAGCAGATTCTTGCGCGTATTTTAACAACTCAGGAACTTCAACAATTTGAAGAAGTGTCTGATGAACCTTTGGATTTGGCAGAGATTTTAAATGATATTGCCGGTTTGTTGTTGCGTGAGCGTTTAAGTATCTTAGGAATTGCAGAAATTTGCCTGTGGCACGATCGTGTCATTACCCAAGATGAGCTAGATGTGTTGGAGTTGCTTTATTGGCGTTTAGGATTTGATACCTATGAAATTATTGAACAAATGCAAAAGAAAAATAGTCTGATGATTGTCTAAGATAAATGCGCGTCAAATAGACACAAAGGCGCGATAAACTACAGCAAAATTTGCGTATTCTCGTTAGAATACCCGCTTAGTGCGAGAGTAGTAGTCATGATTGGCCAGCAACGTCAAATTTTAACCGAACTTGGAATTGATTTATGGATTCCACGGGATGCTGCATGCCAAAATTTAGATTTAGATGCCATTTGGCGTGATCAACGTAGCGATACCATCGAAGTCTTGATGCCACATCAACCCGCTGTCGTACAGGTTCAAGCGCAACCGATTGTTTCTGAGCCACCACCGGTGCAGACTAAAGTGTTGCAAGAGCAAATAGTTGCCACTCCTGTTTTTACTCAAGCGGAAGTTGTAGAACACCATACACACCTCGATCCCTTTGAGCTACAGTTACTGAGTCTGCCGCATTGTATTTTGATCATTGATGCGAGTGCTTTATCGCGCCAAGCCCAACAGTTATGGGCGAATATTCATGCTGCGCTACAGGCTGATTATCAACAACTCAATTGGCCATTTCCTTTACTGAATTTACAAGAGCCACAAGGTGCATATAGTTATATGCAGGGTTTTTTTGCGGTACATGGTCTAGACAAACAGTTGCTAGTGTTAGGTGAATTACCTTATATGCCACAACAGAGCCTAAACCTACCTAGCCTAGAAGACATGCTCGCGCAGCCAATACTCAAAAAACAGCTATGGAACGCTTTAAACAACAAATAAAGGCACAATATGAAAAAAGTAGTGGTATTTAGTCAGCTCGATGCTGAAATTTTGGCACGCCTACAACAAGACTACCAAGTGGTGTGTATTGACCCCAAACAAGGCGATGTCAACGCGCAAATTTTGCAGCATGTGACGGATGCAGACGGCATGATTGGCGCAGGTCGACGCTTAAATGCGAGTAACTTACATACAGCACAACGTCTTAAAGTGATCTCTAGTGTGAGTGTTGGGTATGACAATTACGATGTGGACTATTTGCAGCAGCAAGGGATTCAGCTTTGTCATACCCCACATGTGTTAACTGAAAGCACTGCCGATTTGGCTTTTGCTTTATTAATGAGCGCAGCACGTCAGATTCCGCATTTAGATACATGGACCAAACAAGGACAATGGCAACGTACTGTGGGTGGTGCACAATTTGGGCAAGATATTTTTGGTAAAAGCTTAGGTATTATTGGTTTAGGACATATTGGCACAGCCATTGCACGGCGTGGTTTTCATGGTTTTAATATGAATATTCTCTACCATAATCGTCGTGCTAAACCAGAAGTTGCACAGGCTTTGAATGCCCAATATTGCACTTTGCCAGATCTATTGAAACGTTCCGACTTTGTGGTGATTGCAGTTGATCTCAATGCTGACTCGCAGGCTTTAATTGGCGCTCAAGAATTAGCAATGATGCAAGGTCATAGTGTGTTGGTGAATATCTCCCGTGGTGCTGTCATGGACGAGCAGGCTTTAATTCAAGCTTTAAGCACAGGTCAAATTTTTGCCGCAGGTTTAGATGTCTATCAAAAAGAACCGCTACAGCAGTCTGAATTGTTTGATTTACCCAATGTAGTGACCTTACCGCATGTGGCTTCGGCTACCTTAAGTACGCGCAAAAAAATGGCACAATTGGCGTATCATAATTTGGTTGAAGTATTACAAGGGCGTACAGCGCCTTATATTGTGGGTGGTTAAGTAACACTTTATTGCAAATTCCTCCTCATTTGAATGCTATAGTCAATTGATATTGCATGAATTTGAGGATTGCTTTGAAAGCCACGCGAATAGCCGCCTGTTTGGCAGTTGCCTTAAGTGTTAGTACACTCAATGCCTCTACATTTGAACCTCAGGTTGAATTTCATGTGCCTGAGCTCGGTGGTGGTGTTGGCTTGATTGACCAACAAAAAGAGCGCCAAATTGGTGAAAAAGTGTATCGTGAAGTACAACGGCAATTGCCTGTACTGAATAATCCTTGGCTTGAAGATCAACTCTTTGCGACCTTTTCGCATATTTTAACCCAAACTCAACTGTCTAACCCGATTGCTTTAATTGTGGTGAATGACCCACAAATTAATGCTTTTGCGGTACCCGGTGGATTATTTGCCTTAAATACAGGTTTACTCAATTCTGCTAAAAATATGGATGAAGTGGCAGGTGTGATGGCGCATGAGATTGCCCATGTCACGCAGCGTCATTATAGCCGTTCACAAGATGCTTTTAAGGGGCAGGGGATATTGGCGCTGGCTGGTGTGGTCGTAGGTGCATTGGTGGCCAGTCAAGCCGATGGTGATGCAGGCACTGCATTAATGCTGGGAACGCAAGCAGCGCTTGCTGATCGTCAGTTGTCGTATAGCCGTAATCAAGAGCGCGAAGCCGATCGTATTGGCATGCAATTTATGTATAAAGCCGGCTATAACCCGCAAAGTATGGCGGATTTTTTTGAAACCATGCACCGTGCCACCAGTCGTTTAAGCTTTATTCCAGATTTTTGGCTCACTCATCCATTAACCTCAGAACGTATGAGCGAAGCACGTTTGCGCGCCAACCAATTGCCCAAAGTAAATAGCACTTTATATGATGAAAATTTTGAAATTATGCGTTTATATAGCATGGTTTTATCCAATCAAGCCAATGAACAACAACTCAAAAGCATGGCTGAAAATGGCCGAAAATACGCGCCAACATTGGCATTGGCTGCCTTTTATTTAAATCAAGGTCAATTTAATGACGCTCAGCAGGTGCTTAATTGGCTGCAAAAACATCAGCGTTTACATCATTTACAAACCTTAATGCAAACCGAGGTTTATTTAGCACAAAACAACATTGCAAAAGCTTTAAATATCATTGAATCACCGGCAAGAATTATGCCTGAGAATCGTGCTTTAAATTACAAATATGCCGAAGTTTTGATTCGCGTGGGGCAATACAGCAATGCAGAGCGTATTTTGCAGCGTTTTAGTCAAACTCACCCACGAGATATTCAAGTGTGGCGCTTATTTCAACGTTTAGCCGACGCCGATCAAAACTCACCACTTCGTAATATTAATGTATTGCGTTATCGTGCTGAAGCAGAGTATTGGTCGGGTTTAGAAGAAAATGCGATTAAATCTTTGTTACAGGCTGAGCGCTTAACTCAACTGCATCCAGCTTTGGCGGTGGTGGTCAAAGCGCGTTTAAAGCAGATGCAAAAAGAAAGACAAATGCGAATTTAATTGCTTAAAGGCTAAGCAATTTTACTCGACAGGAATGTAACAAGATTTAAAATGCTTGGGCATAATTTGAATGCATGTACTTTAAAAGATCACTATGAATAAATTAATTTTAGGCTTTATGCTTGGTTTGGGGATTAGCACAGCAGGTTTTACAGGCAGTGTTGAACAATATGTCAAAATGGTGGATGAGGCCAATCAGCAATTTCAACAGCATAATCGACAGTTTTTAAGGGCTTTAGATCGACAACAAACCGCGTTTACTGGGTCACAGCAACAGCAATATTGCGCTATAGTGCAAGCGTATGTTGATGGTTTATATGTTGCAGTCGAGCGTAATGCTGATATTTTTAAAAGCCAAAGAGCCTATAGTAAGGCAGATGTGATTGATGAGGTTTTGTCAAAACGTGAGATGCAAACTTTACAGCGTTATGGCGTAAAGTGCCAATTAAGCTAATTTAAATCGCTGAACTGTCTGTCATCAGGCAGTTCAAGCAACGTAATATTTAAGCAAGGCTGGCTTTAATTTTGGCAGATACTTGTGCAGGATCGGCGCGTCCGGCTATGAGCGGACGCAGAGAATTCATCACCTTACCCATATCTTTCATGCTAGTCGCTTGTTGCGCTGCAATTGCTTGCGCAATAAGGGAATCAAGCTCATCCTCAGTCATAGCTTCTGGTAGAAATTGCGATAATACTTCAATTTCGGCTTGTTCTTTACTAGCTAAATCTTCGCGGTTCGCGCCTAAAAAGGCTTTCACCGACTCTTTACGTTGTTTGATTTGTTTTTCAATGACCGCAAGAACTTGAGCGTCGTCAAGTTCAACGCGATCATCGACTTCGATTTGCTTAATTGCTGCCTGTAAACCACGAATTACCGTCAGCTTATTCATTTCTTTGGCACGCATTGTTGCTTTTAAAACGTCTAAGATTTGGTTTTTTAAAGTCGTCATTATTTTATCCAGGCAGTAATCACAAATTAATTAGTAAAGGCGAGTCGTACGTACTGATTCACGCGCCAATTTCTTTTGGTAGCGTTTAACAGCAGCAGCTTTTTTGCGCTTACGTTCTTGAGTTGGTTTCTCGTAGAATTCACGTTTACGAACGTCAGCTAAAACACCCGCTTTTTCGCATGAACGTTTGAAACGACGGATAGCTACGTCTACTGGTTCGCCTTCTTTCAATTTAACTTGTGGCATGAAGAATCCTCAATGAGTTATGGATAAGATCACACGCGAAATGCCTGTGATCACAAGTGAAGGACAATATTTTACTCATTTACATCTCATACCACAAGTCTATAATACACTTGCATTTGATTTGATATAGGTTATAGGCAGTTTAATGATCGTTTTAGGCTTAGAAACTTCGTGTGATGAGACTGGACTGGCATTGTATGACAGTGAGCAAGGATTACGCGGTCAAGTGCTATACAGCCAGATTAAACTGCATGCCGAGTATGGCGGCGTAGTTCCTGAGTTGGCATCGCGTGACCATGTCAGAAAATTAATTCCACTGATGAATCAATTGTTACAAGATTCTGGTGTAGATAAATCTGAAATTGACGCAGTGGCTTATACCCGTGGCCCAGGCTTAATGGGTGCACTGATGACAGGTGCACTGTTTGGGCGTACTTTGGCATTTGCTTTAAATAAACCGGCCATTGGTGTGCATCATATGGAAGGGCATATGCTCGCGCCATTGTTGTCAGAAACACCGCCTGAATTTCCTTTTGTGGCTTTATTGGTCTCAGGTGGGCATTCACAACTGATGGCAGCATATGGCATTGGTGAATACGAGCTTTTAGGTGAGTCGATTGACGATGCCGCAGGTGAAGCGTTTGACAAAGTGGCTAAAATGATGGGTTTGCCGTATCCAGGTGGTCCCAATATTTCTAAATTGGCAGAACAAGGCGATCCGAACGCCTTTGCTTTTCCGCGTCCGATGTTGCATCAAGGTTTAACTTTTTCGTTTAGTGGTTTAAAAACTGCGGTTTCAGTTCAAATGAAAAAGTTGGGTGATGAAAACCGCGATGCTGATATTGCTGCAAGTTTCCAAGAAGCCATTGTGGATACTTTAGTGAAAAAATCGGTAAAAGCTTTAAAGCAAACCGGTTTAAAACGTTTGGTGATTGCAGGTGGTGTCAGTGCCAATCAACGCTTACGTACGCGTTTAGAAGCCGACTTAGCCAAAATTAAAGCCTCGGTGTATTATGCTGAGCCTGCATTATGTACCGACAATGGTGCCATGATCGCTTTTGCCGGTTATCAGCGCTTAAAGGCTGGTCAAAATGATGGTTTGGCCGTCACCACAACGCCACGTTGGCCAATGACAGAATTGAAAAATCCAAATCAAGCATAAGCTTTTAAGGGTTAAAAAAAGAGGCTTTAAGCCTCTTTTTTAAATCATCATCTCACTTTGTTCTTCTAAAGAAGGAGAATATTTAATAAATAATTCATCCTCTAATTTTAAAAGTTCTAGAGCTTGTTTGATTTTTTTTAATTTATCATTATTTGTTATATTCGTTTCAACAAAGTAATCATCATTGATTTTACCTGCGTTACGTAAGGAATCTTGTTCTTCTTTTGGGACTAAAATAATTTTACTTCCTAGCTTTGAATCAAAGAATATACTTGGTTCAAGTTCGAATAATTTACCTATGATTTCTGTGTACAGTTTGGACATATGTTTAACTTGAATTTTCTTACCAAAGAAAATTGCATATTCAAGTTTTCTAGATGTTGCATCCTCAATATCAAAAATATTTATCTCTTCGTTTTCTATATCCTCTGTTAGTTCTACACTAGGGATTTTCCAAATATCGAGAAATCTTTCTGAGATTAATTGAAAACGGTCTTCAATTTGTTCTCTACCCCATTTTTCATATGAGGCTAATTTTTTATTAAGCCATAATCTACTCTCTTTATATCCTTTTTCTTCTAAGTCTCTCTTTTCAATGAAGGTTTTGTTTGATAGTGCTCCGTTATTACCAGATAATGTTAAATTTGCAATTGTATGTAAATAATTATTTTCTATGTAAGTATAGTCACCTGAACCAATATCTGTTTTCCATTTCACATCAGGATTTTGAGGGAAAATGTGTTCTATTGTTATGGTTGGACTATTATCAATATCTACTTTTTCACTATTGTTGTGATTTTCGAGTCGATGCAAGAAATATGTTCGATTTTTAGACTGAGTGTTATAAATATCTTTAATTTTTAGAGCATCTATAGTTTCTTGATTTTTTGGGAACCTTTGAGATCCAACTTTTCTTGTTAATGATTTTTGTAAGGATGGTAGATAATTACTAATATCAATTGATTTATACAAATTCATGAAAGTTTTATTTAAGGAGTTAGCCTGTAAACCGACTATAAAACGTCTCCATGCATAGGATTGGATAAGTTCTAAGACTTCAATTAAAATATTTTTATCAATTAATTTTGAAAAATAATCATCATATACCTTTAGTAAAAATGGGTAAGAAACATTGATTTCAAGCTTTTGAATATATTCAAGTTGATTTTTGATATCTGGCAGAGTAAAACTTGAAGTGCGACATAAACCACCTAATTAATTTAAAGGGTTTATGGAGTATATAAAATTGTCA
>NZ_CANQLZ010000013.1 GCF_947624825.1 uncultured Acinetobacter sp. | reverse complement strand
TCGTAAGGACGATTAGAAATCCAATCATTAACCAAATATAAAGAACGCATTTGCAAAGCAAAAAACAGTGCACATGCAAACAAAATGCATGGGCCTAAATACCCTGTACCAAAACCAATCAGTGTTGCGATGAGTAGAAAAAATGCCAATAAACGCAAGTCTTGTTTGGCAAATGCCCATAGACTGCTGTAGCGAAACTGTTGATGTTCGCGAGCAATCTCAGGCACGGGGTAGGGTTCATACATAGCTAACCTAAAGCAACATCCGCGCGAGTTGAGAAGCGATAACCTGTGCCACGTACGGTTTGTACATAACGGTCAGCGCCAAACGGTTCTAAAATTTTACGTAAGCGACGAATATGCACATCAATGGTGCGGTCTTCAATGTAGACATTACCACCCCAAACTTGATCAAGCAATTGGGCACGGGTATAGGCACGCTCAGGATGAGTCATAAAGAACGCCAATAAACGGTATTCGGTTGGACCCATTTCTAAAATGCTTTGTCCAAAGCTGACACGTTGACTGACCGGATCTAAGATTAAACCATTAGCATCAATTGGCTTTTCACCGCTTAAGGCATTGGCACGGCGTAATACAGCTTTAATACGTGACACCAATTCACGGGTAGAAAATGGTTTGGTCATGTAGTCATCTGCACCGGCATCTAAGCCTTGTACTTTGTGATCTTCTTCACCGCGAGCTGTGAGCATGATGACTGGAATTTCAGCCAAGTTTTCGTCGCGTTTTAAACGACGGCACAAATCTACACCGCTAACACCACCGGGCATCATCCAATCCAATAGGATTAAAGATGGGCGTTGATCGACAATCATTTGATGCGCCTGTTTTGCATCTTCCGCTTGTAAGCATTGGAAGCCTGCCATATCTAAAGCAGTATGCAGCATTTCGCGAATCGGCAATTCATCGTCGACAATTAAAATGTAGTCATCTTTCACAACGCAATATCCTATGTTTTGATCACGGTTTATGACAGGCTTATTACAAAGACTAATTATGACAGTATCATTGCAAAAGCATAACCGTGGGGATTTTTAGTAAAAAAATGTGACTGTTTTTAGAGTGATTTTTGATGCTTAATGTATGAATATGAGAGCTTTAACAGGGTTAAATTTGTTGGTGCTAAGTTTTAAAAAATGAATATCTCACTATGAAGATTGACTTAAATCTATTGTAAATCAGTATTTAAGCTAATTATTGGGTAAGCTCAAACAATAGAGCTTATACAAATTATGTAGGCTAAAAATACCTTTAAATTAAATGATCAATAAATAAAAAGGCGATTGCAAGTAATTATTAAAATCATTGCAAGATGTTGCTATACCAAGGTGAAAGCATAATTTAATCATTAATGGGCTTTAACTTGGATATGAATAGCCAACAACGCAGTGACAAATATAATATTTCTTATAAGATGTGATTTTTTTATTGGACACAAGCCATGCGCTATTTTGAAAATAAAGTTGCGGCCATTACTGGTGCCGGTTCAGGTATTGGTCAACAGTTGGCAATTTTACTGGCCAAACAGGGCTGTCATTTAGCGCTAAGCGATATTAATTTCCAAGGTTTGCAAGCCACGCGTGACTTGATTAAAGACAAGGTGATCATCAGTTTAACTGTGGTGGATGTAGCACAAAAACACCAAGTAGAAGCATGGGCAGAACGGGTGATGCAAAGCCATCCGAAGGTGAATTTTATTTTTAATAATGCTGGTGTGGCATTGGGTTCCACGGTAGAGGGTGCAAGCTATGAAGAACTTGAATGGATTATGGACATTAATTTTTGGGGTGTAGTGTATGGCACCAAAATTTTCTTGCCTTTAATTAAGCAAAGTGGTGCAGGGCATATTATTAATATTTCAAGTGTTTTTGGTTTAACAGCGCAGCCAACGCAGTCGGCTTATAATGCAAGTAAGTTTGCAGTCCGAGGTTTTACCGAAGCGCTACGTCAAGAATTGGATCGCCAAGCATGTGGTGTGAGTGCGCTATGTGTGCATCCGGGTGGGATTAAAACCAATATTGCCAATGCTGCGCGTATGAACCAAAGTTTGGCGACTTTAGGCATGAATGTGGATGATTCAAAGCGTAGTTTTAATGATTTTTTGCGTTATCCCGCTGAAAAAACCGCAGAGCAAATTTTGCAGGCTGTAATTAAAAATAAGCGCCGTGTATTAATTGGTAACGACGCCAAATTTTTAGATCTATTACAACGTCTATTGCCAAGTGGCTATCAAGTGGTTTTGCAAGGTTTAAGTCAATTACGCGATAAATTTAAGTAAGCCCGCGATATATTAAACCAACGCAGTAATGGTTTTTTTCTTCCAGACAAATTGATAATACAGACCTTGCATGAGGCATAAGCTAAAAAATGCCAATGCATAGGCATACCAAATGCCTTGTAAGCCCCACCAATGGCTAAACAAATAAGCACAAGGTACTTCAATCAAAATAATGGCTACAATGTTAATGATCATGGGTACAGTGACCGTGCCACTGGCGCGCATAATTGAGGCAAAAATGGCACTAGCCCCAAAAAATACAATTGACCACAACACAATAAATAACAGTTGTTGTCCTAGCTCAACCACTTTGGGGTCGGTAATAAACAACGCCATCAAATATTTAGACCCTAAATAACCTAAAATTACCAAGCCACCGGTAAACACAATATTCATGCCTAAAGCAGTACGTGTGACTTTATTGAGTAAATCTGATTTACCTGCACCAATAGCTTGTGCGGCAAAAATAGAGGCAGCAATTGCAATAGACAGCGCTGGAAATTGAATATAGTTGAGTACTTGATTAACCGCACCATAAGCGGCTGTGGCTTCAGAACCATAACGATTGACCAAGCCCACAATCACTAAACCTGCCACAGACGTAGTCACCATTTGAATACCGGTAGGAATCCCTAAACGCAAAATAATTTTGCTGAGTTTAGGTTGATGGCGAATTTGGCGTAACAAAGCTCGGTCAGGTTTTAACGGATGATTACGCTTGTTGAGATACAGCGCTAAAAATAAGAGCACTGCCATATAACCCACAATTGTTGCCACAGCAGGAGCAACAATGCCTAATTTTGGAAAACCAAAGTAACCAGCAATTAACACAGGGGTAATCACTAAACCTATTGCACTGGTCAGGCTCAAGGCAATAAGCGGGGTGATACTATCGCCCACACCACGTAAGATAGAGGTATAAATAATATAGACAAACAACAACGGGCTACCGGCCAACATCCATTGAACATACGGCAATGACAAATGCATCACGTTTGGGTCTGTACCCAATAATAATAAAATTTGCTTGGCAAAAATCACCCCAAAAGCGGCCACAATCGTGCCGCCAATCAGTGTCATAAATAAAGTAGAACCCACCACACAACGGACTTTTTCTACATTTTGCGCACCCCATGCTTGACCCACAAGCACAGTTGAACCTGCCGATAGCCCAATCACAAATGCCATTAAACAAAACAAAATTGGGAAAAATACCGCCACTGCAGCAATGGCATCCACGCCCATCATTTGTCCAACAAAAATGGTATTAATGGTGCCAGATAGGTTTTGTAAAATATTGGTGGCAATTAAGGGCAATAGAAAAATTAAAAAGGTTTTCCATAGCTTACGCTCGCCCATTAAAGTTGGCTGTTGTGGCATAGGTGATCCTGTTGTTGTTATGCCTTCAGCTTAAACAAAGCTTAACCACGTTGTCTGTAGAAGTTTTGCATTAACAATTGGTTAAAATTTTCGCAGCTTGCGCTAAGGTTTGATCTTGTTTGGCAAAACAAAAACGGATTAAACGTAAATCTTGTGGGGGATGTTGATAAAACACTGAAATTGGAATTGCGACAATGCCATGTTGATGGGCAAGCCATTGGCACATTGCAACATCGTCTAAATCAGGACGGATGGCGGAATAATCTAAATTTTGGAAATAAGTACCTTGTGATGGCGTGAAGATAAAACGTGAATCTTGTAGTCCGCTATTAAACAGATCACGCTTGTGTTGATAAAAAGCGCTTAAGCCTTGAATATGTTCAGGATGCTGTTGCATAAACTCTGCTAAAGCAGCTTGTATTGGGGTCACACCACAAAAATTGGCAAACTGATACACCTGACGGAACAGATGCATAAGATGTGGCGCTGCAATACAGTAACCCGTTTTCCAACCCGTCACATGAAAAGTTTTACCAAAGGAGCCGACCACCACACTACGCTGCCTTAATTCAGGAAAAGACAGTGCAGAAAAATGGGTGTTGCCATCATAAACCAAGTGTTCATACACCTCATCACAGAGCACGACAATATTGCTGTCTTGAATCAGTTCAATCAGATTCAGCCAATCTTGTTTTGACCACATACTGCCGCTTGGATTATGTGGTGTATTGACAATAATCATGCGGGTTTTGACGTTGATGGCATCTTTAACCTGTTGCCAAGGGACTGAAAAATCAGGTTGTTGTAAAGCAATATGAACTGCTTTAGCACCAACCAGTTCGATGCTTGGAGCATAGCTGTCATAGCTTGGGTCAAATACAATGACTTCGTCACCTGCATTTACTAAAGCTTGAATGGTACTAAAAATCCCAATGGTCGCTCCGGGAGTAATGCTAATTTCAGTGATCGGGTCAAGTTGAATATGGTCGCGGCTTAAAAAAAACTTGGCGACTTGTTGGCGTAAGCTCACTAAGCCATCGCCCGGGGCGTATTGATTACTACCGTGTAAAGTGGCATGGCTTAGACTTTCTAATAAGGCTTGTGGTGGTGCAAAATCAGGGAAACCTTGCGATAAATTGAGCGCCCCCAATTGCTGTGCCAATTGGCTCATAATGCTAAAAATAGTCACCCCTTGGTTGGGCAATTTAGAGTGAAGTTCTAGCATAGCAGGCTCTTATTAGAATGAAATGATGCTTAAAAATAGCATACATATCGCGCATGTTTTAAGGCTTAAATAGCATATTCTACAATCGCGCGGATGATACCTAATGCCAAACCAATGAACGCACCCACCACCACGCCATTGACCCGAATCATATGTAAGTCACCACCGACCTCATTTTCAATTTTGTCGATCATCTCTTGTGAATCCCACTCATGAATACGTTCACTAATAAAACGAATCACTTTTTCACTGTATTGATCGGACAAGGTCACTGCCATGGTGGCAATGCGCGCATTGAGTAAGTCGCGTACTTGTGAGTTTTCGGCAATGTTTTGTCCTACTTGCATAATCGCAAGGCGTAGGTTTTCAGCAATGCCTGAATTTTCCTGTTGTAAATCATGTTTAACCGCATCAAATAAAATCACTACTGCACCGCTGATAAAATTTAACACCTGCGGGCTATCGAGCAGCGCATCTTTAGCACGATTTAAACTTAAACTTGCTTGAGATTGAGGATCACTTAAATCCTGCATATAACGACGTGCACTGTCTTCAATGTTTAAACGCCATGGATGATCGGGGTCAGCAAGCATGGCTTCTAAACGCTCGACCATGGAATCAATACTGCGCTGTTTAACATCAATCCCAATCAAACTTGCCCCTTTGGCAAATTTAGACACCCCGAGTTCTTTAAACAGTTTACGCATCATCTCACGGGTATCTTCTGGATGATTAAGCATCCATACATGCACCACATCTAAACCCCGTTGTAATACATCCTGATGGAAATCATTGTCCAAGACGGCATGAAGCATTTCACTGGCCAAAGCATTGACCTTGGTGTTTTTAACCCATTGCACACTGTTACTTTGGATAAAACGACCAATTTGCTCTTGCCCTACAAAATCAAATACTTTAGGTAGGGTTTGTTGCAAAACTTGCGTGACTTGGCGGCTATTTTCAGGCTTTGCCAACCATTGTCCTGCAAATAAACTTAAATCACTATTGGCTAAACTTTTTTCCACCACCTGTGGCGATAAAAAGTTTTCTTGCACAAAACGCCCCATAGATTGTGCAATACGGGTTTTGTTGCGCGGAATAATGGCAGTGTGATCACGTAAAAATTTTGGAATTGGTAAACGCCCAAAAGGATTGCGAAACAACACCGTAATCGCATACCAATCGGCCAAGCCGCCCACCACACCTGCTTCGGCTGAGAGCATTAAAATATGAATCAGCCACACATAATCGGGCAATAATTTTGCAGCAATCATGAGTGCCAACCAAATCAGCACAGCAATAACTAAAGCAATCGTGGCAAAGCGTTTGCTGCGTGCTAAGTTGGGCGAAGCGTTGCGTGGTGTGGTCATAGGGCATCCAAAGTTTAAGGTGAAGGCGCAGTCAAAACTTGTCCTGTAGGACTTAAGCCATATTTTTGTCCAAGGGATTGTAAAATCAAGCGCGCATCAAAAGCATCATGAGGTGTATTTTGATCTTTATAACATTCAATGCTATAGGACACTTGAATCGGATCAAGATTGACGATGCGTGGTTGGTCAAAAAATGGGTCATGCCCATAATAAGGACGGCGCGAATAAAATCCATATGGATAATAATGTGGGCTTGAATATACCACCGCTTGACGAGGGGCTTGTTGTGCACGGTTACTTGGATCATTCAGCACTTTAAAATGGCTAAAACCTTGATTTAACGTGGTTTGAGCAGCTTTAACTAAGGTAATTTCTTCGGCAGTGGCATAGTTTAAATTTGGGCGTGCTTGAAAACTAACTCGATAGCTTTGTTTATTCAGCGGATAAGCAGAAAATTGCCCCAGTTGATCAAAAGTCAGCGGTTGTTTAGGTGTGCTGGCACAGCCTGCAAAAGTCAAACTTGCTGCCAATACGCAGCTTAAACCAAATAAACGTGACATGCGCTAAGCTCCTGTGTTGAATCTGACAACCGCTTAAAAGTTAAAAGCTGCTGTTTGGTTGTTTTAAAAAGTCTAATTCTTCTTGGCTAGATGGACGTCCTAAAATTTCATTACGATGCGGATAGCGCCCAAAACGATCAATAATGTTTTTATGCTGGATTTCATAATCTAGGTTATGAGGATTAGCCAAAGCCTCAAACAATTTAAGTGCCTCAACGTGAATCAAAGATGATTCACTGTGCATAAATGGCAGATATAAAAAGCTACGTTGTTCTGCGGTTAATGCTTGGTCTAAACCTTGAGCTATCGCTTCTTGAGCAAGGCTCAGTGCTTGAGCATCTTGGGCAAAGGCAGCGGGGGTGTTGCGGTAGATATTACGTGAAAATTGATCTAAAACAATAATCTCAGCCAAGCGTCCTTCAGCACTGCTGCGCCATTGCCATAACTCAGCTTGCTGGGCTTGTTGTAGTATTTTACCAAAGCGTGTACGTAAGTGTTGGTCAAAGTCATCGCTTTTGGCAAACCAAAATGGGCGAGTGTCGTCATTAAACCAAAAATCTAAAACCTGTTGATATGGCATGCGCTAAACCTCTCGTTGTGAGCTGTAAATTTATATTAATCACAAAATTGCCATGTCTTGTAGGGTAACTTTGTGATAAAAAATTGCCAAAAATACAACAACTGTTTGCTTTTGCAGGATACACCCCCTAAGGTTGACAGCTAAATTCAGGTTATAATGTTTAAACTGAAAAATTTATTTTGGTAATTTCTTTCTAATAGGCGAGATAAGAATGAGTCAACCCGAATCGACCTCTCAAGCTACACTTCCGACTTGGGTAGAGCCGTCTTTATTTAAAGGCATGCTACGTGGCATCGAACGTGAATGCTTACGTATGCAAGCCGATGGTCTGATTGCACAGACAGATCATCCTCAAGCGCTTGGTTCGGCATTAACTCATCCGCATATTACCACTGACTATTCAGAAGCTTTGCTAGAGTTTATTACCCCACCACAAACCAGTATTCAAAAAGCATTAAATTACTTAATGGATATTCATACTGTGGTGCATCGTCATTTGCCTGAAAATGAGCATTTATGGCCGATGTCGATGCCATGTATGCTCGATGAAGACGAAGAAAACATTCGTTTGGCTGAATATGGCTCATCTAATATTGGGCGTTTTAAGACTTTGTATCGCCGTGGTTTAGGCGTGCGTTATGGCCGTCGTATGCAGACTATTGCCGGCGTACATTACAACTTATCTTTCCCTGACAGCGTATTTAGCGCTTTACAACAACAAGAAAGCGATGACCTATTCAAAAATATGTCGTTGCAAGATTATCGCAGCCATCGTTATTTGGGTTTAATTCGTAATTTTATTCGTTTAACACCATTGGTAATGTTTTTACTAGGCGCAAGTCCAACAGTGCAGCCGTGCTTTATGCATGGGCGTGAACATCATATGTTGCCACTGACCCGTGGTACTTTATATGTGCCTTATTCAACTGCATTGCGTATGGGTAATTTTGGTTATCAAAATTCAGCGCAAAAACAATTGGGTATTCATTACAATAATTTGCAAGATTATCTGAGTGGTTTACAACAAGCGGTCAAAACACCGTATTTGGCCTTTAGCCGTTTAGGTTTAGATGATGCCCAAGGTGAGCCATTACAAATTAATGATCACGTATTACAAATTGAAAATGAATACTATAGCTTGGTACGTCCAAAGCAAGTGCCGCAAAGTGGTGAAACACCATCACAAGCTTTAGCCAATCGCGGTATTGGTTATATTGAGTTACGTGCAGTTGACATCAACCCGTATAGCCCGATTGGGATTGACGAAAATACAGCAGGTTTCTTAGAAACCTTAGCCACGTATTGTTTATTACAAGACAGTCCAGCCTTGTTAGAGCCAGAAATGGCAGAGATTGAAAAAAATCAAGCCGAAGTTGTTAATCGTGGACGCGCTGAAAATGCTGTAATTTTGGTAGATGGGCAACGCATTCCAATTGAAACATGGGCACAAGGCTATTTAGATGCTATGCAGCCGATGAGTCAATTACTGAATAAAACTTATAATAACTCGATTTATAGCAATGCTATGCGTGTTATGCAGCAGCGTATTCATGAAGTAAATGACAGTTTATCTGCCATGGTGGTGGGTGATACTCGTGATGCTGGTGGTATGTGGCAATTGGGCTATTCTTTATTGCAAGATCACGAAGAATTATTTGGCCAATATCCATTAACTGAAGAAACTGAACGCTATTTTGATGAATTAGCACAAAGTTCGTTACAACAACAACAAGCGCTTGAGCAAGAGCAAACCATGAGCTTTAGTGACTACTTAGCCGCTTACCGATAAGAGGATAGATTCATGCGCTACAGTTATCGCATGTTGAGTGGAATTTTATTTCTAGCCAGTGTTATAGGCATGGCATTTGCGCTTTACCTTGAGCATGTGCAAGGCTTAAATCCATGTCCATTATGCGTCTTTCAACGTGTTGGTTTAATGGTCTTAGGTCTGTTTTCATTAGCAGGAATGTTGCATAACCCAAAGGGACAGTGGCTCAAACGTGGCTATGCTGCCTTGGGAACACTCGGTATTTTATGGTCGGCAGGTGTTGCAGCACGGCATGTTTGGCTGCAAACATTACCGCCTGATCAAGTACCGAGTTGTGGGCCGGGTTTAGATTATTTGGTTGATGCACTACCGCTTAAAAGTGTGCTCCAACAAGTGCTCTCAGGCTCAGGTGAATGTGCGGTGATTGATTGGACGTTCTTAGGTCAATCTTTGCCTGTCTGGTCATTGGTATTTTTTGCAGCTTTAAGTGTGCTGAGTGTGTGGCAGTTGTTGCGACGCTATGCATAAAAAAAATCCCGCCAATAAAGCGGGATTTTTTTATTAAGCGATATGTGACTTTGCAACATCGGTAAAATATTCATGTCGTTGCGTGTCTTTTGGGGCTTGCGAGGGTGGATACAGCCATGAGGCCACTTGTTCGGCCACACTTGGATGATATTGAATTTCAAAATGATTTAAGCCATAAAAGACCGCTTTATTGGCTTGCGGTACATTTAAAGCTAAACGCGGATTTGGATGCTCACCCAAAGCACTTTCTACACTCACCAAATAATCGCCCAAAATTTTTAAAGCAAACTGCTGTCTGTTTTCATGCTCTAAAGTACCTGCCACCAAAAAAGTATTGATATGTGACGGCAAAGGCGCTGGTTTACGACTGTCATTGATTGAACCAAGCCTTGCATCGTGATATTCCCAATCATCATCACGCACACTACCATGACGTAAATCTAAAATGCCATTGCTGCGAATATTGACCAAATGAGCAAATAATTTCACAATCGGCAAACTGCCAATTTTTTGTTGCATGGTAAAGCTAAACCGCTCTAAACCTGCACCATGATGCGGTGAGCCTAAACACACCAAATTTTCTGTTCTATACAGCCAATTTTGTAAATCTTGTTTGGCATAAAATAATGCGCTACGCGCCACCAATCCGCCCATGCTATGCCCAATAAAATCAATACTGCTGATTTTGGGATAACGCGCCACTAAATCCGCCAACAGATTGGATAAGCTACGACCATTGGCAGAAATGCGTCGTCCAGAGTTGTAATTTAAATACAGTAAGGTTTTGTGACCGCGTTGCATCATAATTTTATCGGCAATGCCACTGTGGCGCGTGTTGCCCCAATCAAGATGGCTCATACACACGCCATGAATAAAAATCACGATTTTTCCGGCTAAATCGCCTTGATGTAGTTCACCATAATGATCGTAAAGCGCCATGGGCACCGCAAGCGGATTATGATGTTGTAATAAATGATGCCCCAACACACCATTTAAAATACCCACTAAAAAATGCAAAGCAGGCGTGAGCTTTTTTTGCCTTAAATTGGGAAATTTATTGACTAGATGTCGTAAACCCGGCGCCAATAAAAATTTGCCATAATGTTCAGAGGTTTGAGATGCAAACTGATAAGCTTTTTTGATATAGGGCAGTTGCATGATTTTTTGACTTTGTAAGTCATTAATACCCAAAACTTTAAATAAAATTTCACGTTGAATAGCAAACACCAAATGATGCACACCGCCACCTAAGCGCGAGTTTAACAGTTGTGCCACACCCTCCAAAACATCGGCTTGGCTTAAAGGTCGATCATCAAGACGACAATAGGTTTCATGCAATGGGGTTAAACTTGGCATAACAGCGCATACTCACGATCAAATAGATGCACAGGCAGCATGACCAACTGAAAAAAATCAGATGCAATTAACATAGCGTGCTTTGTTGATTATGGGTGTGTTTTTTGTCCAACAATAGCCCCATCTTTATGTATAAAAATTTGTATGTGTTGCGACAATTTTTGTCGTGCAACTGTGGTATCAGACTAGGTCTGTTGGCGCAGTTATGTAACTATACATTTGGCTCATTGCTGAAATAGACTGTTAGTCGCACTTTGCCAACTGTAGGCAAAGTGGGCTTTTGTTGATACATATCTACCGACAGATGTATGTTTTAGATTATGATCTTGCTCAGATGATCAGCAGCAAGCGTATACAGTCGGTGGTGATAGATGCTTGTGTTCGATTATGCAGCGATTGCCAATAGCCATCGCCAAGTTGCTACAATTTTTTATCTGATGCGATAGATTAAGGAAAACTCACTTTGTCTCAATATACGGCTCAATCACTTGAAGTTTTATCTGGTTTAGATCCGGTACGTCGCCGTCCGGGCATGTACACTGACACTTCACGTCCTAACCATTTAGCGCAAGAAGTTATTGATAATGCTGTAGATGAAGCATTAGCAGGGCATGCCAATAAAATTACCGTTAAAGTATATAAAGATGGTTCTTTGTCGGTTGAAGACAACGGACGTGGTATGCCGGTCGATATTCATCCTGAATATGGTCAAAGCGGTATTGAGATTATTTTAACCAAGCTGCATGCAGGCGGTAAATTTAGCACCGACAACTATCAATTCTCAGGTGGTTTGCATGGGGTCGGGATTTCCGTGGTCAACGCTTTGTCTACCCGCGTTGAAGTGAGTGTGCAACGCCAAGGCAATCTGTATCAAATGTTGTTTGAGCACGGTGAAGCAGTTGCACCTTTAGCTGTGTTAGAAGGTAAAGCCCCAAAACGCGCTTCAGGAACGACGGTACATTTTTGGCCGGAAGCTAAATATTTTGATTCACCTAAATTTGCTCTAAAAGCCTTAAAACATAATTTAAAAGCCAAAGCCGTATTGGCCGCGGGTTTGCAAATCAACTATGTAGATGAAATCAATAACGAAAAAATCACATGGCAATTTGAAAATGGTTTAGTCGACTATTTAATGGATGAATTGCAAGATCGTGAGATTTTGCCGCATCCTGCCTTTGTTTCAAGTGGTGAAGCAGAACGCTCCAGTGCCGAATTTGCCATTTGTTGGAATGTTGAAGGTGGTGAGCAGGTTCAAGAAAGCTATGTCAACCTAATTCCAACCGCACAAGGCGGCACGCACGTCAATGGTTTACGTGCCGGTGTGACTGAGGCTTTGCGTGAGTTTTGTGAGTTACGTAACTTGCTTACCCGTAACTTAAAACTTTCAGCCGAAGATGTATGGGACGGGGTCAACTATATTTTGTCGCTTAAATTACAAGAGCCACAATTTTCAGGACAAACCAAAGAGCGTTTATCGAGCCGAGAAGCGGTAAGTATTGTGCAAAATATTGCCAAAGATGCTTTTACCTTATGGCTTAATCAAAACTCTGAGATAGCATTACAATTGGCCGAAATGGCGCTTGCCAAAGCCGGACGTCGTTTAAAAGCTGCTAAAAAAGTCGAGCGTAAACGTATTGTGTCAGGGCCTGCATTACCGGGTAAGCTTGCCGATTGCGTAGGGCATAGCTTAGATGAATCTGAGTTGTTTATTGTTGAGGGTGACTCAGCCGGCGGTTCTGCCAAACAAGCACGCGATAAAAACTTTCAAGCCATCATGCCAATTCGCGGTAAAATTTTAAATACTTGGGAAGTATCTTCAGACGAAGTTCTAGCTTCACAAGAGGTGCATGATATTGCCATTGCCATTGGGGTGGATCCCGGCAGTGATGATTTGTCTGAACTGCGTTACGGTAAAATTTGTATTTTAGCCGATGCCGACTCAGATGGTTTACACATTGCTACCTTGCTGTGTGCGCTGTTTGTTCGACATTTTAGACCTTTAGTTGAAGCTGGACATTTATATGTGGCCATGCCACCGTTGTTCCGTATTGATGATGGCAAAGATGTCTATTACGCGCTTGATGATGCAGAACTTGAAGCAGTATTAAAAAAAGCCAAAACCAAAGCACCACAAATTATGCGCTTTAAAGGTTTAGGTGAAATGAATGCCAGTCAATTGCGTGAAACCACCATGGACCCAAACACTCGTCGTTTGGTGCAACTCGATTTAGACGATATTCACTTAACCGCCAGTTTGTTAGATAAATTATTAGCTAAAAAACGCTCAGGCGACCGTAAGCAATGGTTAGAGCAAAAAGGTAATCTTGCTGATATTGCTGTGTAATATTAAAAGCCCCAAATAATGGGGCTTTTTTAATATGAAGCAACTTAGTCCTATGCTCATAAAAAATAACCCTTACTCTGTACTAGACTTACATTTTTTACCAATAGTAGGACTAGATTTTGTTAAGTCATAATAAGTGTTGATACATGGTTTTTAGCAGATTTTCCCCCTCAATTTTGCCGCAAAAAAAGGCAGCTTGTTTAGGTGAGTTTTATTCAATTTGATAAGATTCTAAAAAGCTGTATACATCACAATTGTTGCCTGTACCTATACGGTCAACTACCGCAAAATCACTGGGTGCTTCTAAGGTTAATAAAGGATGATGCCATGTACCGGCATGATAATTGACCCCTTGTGCACCATCTGTGATAAAGGCATAGATTTCATCTAAATTTGGTTCATGTTCATTTTTAGATTTTGCCACTACCACCAAAAAGCGTTGCCCATGCATGGCAATAAAAGCCTGCGAACCATAAGGATGACGCTCCAACATTGAAATAGACACGGGTAAGCTACTTGCTTTCATATTACGAAAAATACTAATACTGGCTTTACCATCTCCTAAAATTTGTGTGTCTGCAAGTGCATGATAACGCTGGGTTCGCTCATCATTAATATAAAAAAATGGTTGCCCTTGACATGAAATCACCTCGCCAAAAGCTGCAAAGTTTGCATGTGTTAAGTTCTGAATGTGGATTTTTTGCATTGTATTTTATAGACAAGGCACTTAAATATTTAAAGTTAAGCGCCAAGCTCCTTGCTTAAACTTTACCAAAGAAACGAATACGGCTAATACCACCATCAGGAATCATATTCACGCGTACATGGCTAATTTTTTCATGTACTAAAACTTCATTAATATAGTCATGAACATGATCCATTTGCATTACTTGCGCATCGAGCAAAAATGGCCAAAACATACTTTGTGGGATTAATTGTGCGTCGGTAGCATCTTCAATATAAATGGCCTGCACAGACACTTGAGCTGGGTAGTTGCCTTTGAAATGTGCGGTATCAATTTCAATTTTTTCAATATGCGCTGCATGACCAAGTGCCAAAATACACCAATCAAATCCCGGGGCACGGCGACGTTTGGTTTCCCAGCCATCTCCCATGTTTATGCCACGATTGGGTTTAATTAAATTGCGTGGATGTCCAAAGTGCGCATCGCTATAGGCCACAACCCGACCACCATTTTGCAGGGCAACCAAATCAATGACTTGATTATGATTGGCAATTTGAAGCTTTACATCACCATAGACTCTAAAGCGCGCCACACCACCATCTGGGAAAATATTTAAGCGCACATGGCTATAAGTAGCATCATCTTGGATATGAAAAATATGATGTTGTCCCGGACCTAGGCCGGTGTTGCTTAAAATGCTGCACCAAGTTGCATCTTGTAAGTTTCCATGTGGTGCATAACAGGCTTCTACCATTGCCGATGCCGGATAGTTACCGCTAAAGAAGGTGGTATCAATATCCAAAGCTTTAATTTGACCTGCCACGCCCAATTCAATTATTGCCCAATCATAGCCGGCATGGCGTTTACGACGTGTTTCCCACCCGTCCATCCATTTACCATGATCGTCAAATTTATCTTCAACAAAAATTGGCGCTTCGCTTTGTAACATGCGTTTGGCTTCAGCAAAAAATTCATCTGAACATTCAATCACCTTAGCGCCAATCGCGGCATCGGCCAAGTTAGTCAGTGGTTGCAAAGCATGGGGTAATTCAAAAACAGGAGCGTGTAGGGTGGCCATATTTTTATCCTATAGGCTGTTGACGTGTGGCAAGCATGGGCAGCACAGCCCAAAACAATGCTTCTTTAGGCTTTAAAAAGCACAGCGTGTGCCAAGTTGGTCAGTTTTTATAAGCAGCGCGCGAGAGATGGCATAGTTTTCGCTTTAAAGCACAACAATAAACACTATAAATAGGCGAGTGACATGGAAATTGTGATTATTGGTGCAGGTATGGGTGGACTCACTGCAGGAATCGCTTTAAAAAAATTTGGTCATCAGGTCCGTATTTATGAACAAACCGAAACAATACGCCCTGTAGGTGCTGCCATTTCATTATGGTCAAACGGGGTCAAGTGTTTAAATTACTTAGGTTTAACCGAAAAAGTTGCAGCCTTAGGTGGTCAAATGGACAACCTTGCCTATATTGATGGGTTAAATGGCGATGTCATGACCCAATTTAGCCTGCAACCTTTAATTCAAGAAGTCGGTCAACGCCCTTATCCTGTATCACGCGCCGATTTACAAAACATGCTGATGCAAGAGTTTGGCCACGAAAACCTGTATCTAGCTAAAAAAATGACTAACCTTTGCCAACAACAGAAACGTGTAAAGGTGGAATTTGCCGATGGTTCAAGTACCGAAGCTGATGTGGTGATTGGTGCAGATGGTACGCATTCGCTCACCCGTCGTTATGTATTAGGTGAAAGCGTAGCGCGGCGTTATGCAGGTTATGTCAATTGGAATGGTTTGATAGAGATTACACCAGACTTAGCACCTGCAGATCAATGGACAACCTTTGTGGGGCAAGGTAAACGCGCCTCACTCATGCCTGTGGCCAATCAGCGTTTTTATTTCTTCTTTGATGTGCCACTGCCAGCAGGTTTAAATCAACAGCGTTGTGATTATAAAAACTTACTCAAAGAATATTTTAAAGATTGGTGTGAGCCTGTACACAACTTAATTGATGTAATTGATGAAAACAGCACCAATCGTGTTGAAATCCATGACATTGAACCGTTTAGCCAATTTTATAAAGGTCGTGTGGTGATTTTAGGTGATGCTGCACATAGCACCACACCTGATATTGGACAAGGCGGTTGCCAAGCGATGGAAGATGCTATTTATTTAGCTCGCGCTTTACAAATCAATACTTTAGGTGTTGAGGATGCGCTGTATCGTTATCAAGAAAAACGTCAAAGCCGTGCTAATGAGCTGTTATTACGTGCGCGCAAACGCTGTGATGTGACGCATATGAAAGACCAAACTGTCACAGAAGATTGGTATGCAGATTTACGCCGTGAGCAAGGTCCACACATTATGCAAGGCATTATGAGCAATATTGTAGGTAACCCATTAGATTAAAAAATAATAACGAGCGAAAACAATAAAAACATATTACAGCCAAAGGGCATAACGCCCTTTTTTTTTACACATTCACAGCCGAAGCCCACACCAAAACGCGCTAAGCTAGAGCATAAGCATCCACAAGAAGGAACAAAAATGATGCAAAAACTTCTGCTCGCTTTTACTGCCAATACGCTTGAGCAGCTGATCTTAAATCACCAAAGTGTAAGTGATATCGTTGAATCTGATCAGATTCAATATCGTCTACAGCTGGATGATGCTTGGCCGGCTTTAAATGCTCACCTACAAAATAATATGCTGTTAAAAGAGGTGTTACAGCCCATTCATCCACTTGAGATGCAGCCAAGTCAAGATGTAACTGTAAGTTATAACACTGCGGTTCGCGTAGCGCAGGTGTATGAAGCCTTGAATGAACTAGAGCTAAATGACTTTATTAAAGAAAAGCATGTCCATGCGCTACACAAAAAAAATATTGCAGTTGATCAATCTGTAGATGAGGTATTGGCAAGCCTACGTATGACCTTAAATCAACTACAAACTTTTTATTATCAAGCTGCCGAACATAATTTGGTGGTGGTTGCGGTACAAGGTGAGAATTTAGTCGGTAGTTACTTCTAAACGAAGTTGCATATAGACCAAATCGCGCCATGTCCCAAATTTAAAGCCCATCTGAGGCAAGTACCCCGTTTGTATAAAGCCTAACTTTTGATGCAGCAAAATCGAAGCCGTATTTTCTGCATCAATAGCAGCCACCATCATGTGTAATTTTTGTTGTTGTGCATGCTCAATCAAAGCCAACATTAAGCGCTTGCCTAGTCCTTGCCCTTGGTATTCAGGTTTTACAAAAACTGAGTGTTCTACGGTATAAATATAACCGCTATTTTTGCTAAAAAACGAGTAATCGGCATAAGCTGCAATCTGTTGGCTGCTATCTTCAACAGCCACTAAAAGCGGAAAATTATGACGTTTTAACTCAGCAAAGAAATCTTGCATATAATTGAGTTCAAAAGGTTGGGTGTTCCAATTGGCGGTATTGGTGGCAATTTCAGCATTATAAATTGCTAAGATCTCAGCAAGATCTTGTTGGGTAGCAGCACGTAAACTAAAAGCCATAATAGGAGAGCTTAAAAAAGGCGTAGCAGTTACTCTAAAACAGCGCATAAAAAAAGCAAGACCGAAGTCTTGCTTTTTCTACATCATATACTGGCTTAGAAGTGGTATTTGACTAAAGCACTGACGTCATTTTGGTCAACATCTTTAATGCCATATTTATTTTTCCACACCGAGTGTTCAACACCCACATAAAGCTTAGTCTGTGGTGAAATGTGTTTACCCACATTCCATTTATACTGACTGGTCCAATTTAGCTCGCTTGCATGGGTATCTTCAGCAGTTGACCAATCCAAGAAGGCATCGACAAGAAAATCTTCATTGCCTAATTTAAATGGTACAGCATAAGTGATGGTCATTTGGTAATCATCATCTTTACCTGACTTGCTGTCATTATCTGCTTTATATAAGTTGATGTTGGCATATTGGGTATATGGCACATCTAAAGCAAAACCAACACCATATAGGAAGTTGTTAAAGCCACGGTTGTTGTCATAATCTGCATTGTGTTCCCAAGTCGTTGCAATCAGCACGTCTTTTACAGGACCAAAGCTTAAATCTTGACCTGATACTTCACCTAAGCTTAAGCGCGGTGCAAGTTCAAAATAAGTGCTTGAGTCATCGTTGTCATCCCATTGTTGGTCAACAAAGAAAAACACATCAGAATATTTATATTTAGCGCCGTATTCAGCGGTTAAAGTGGTACGTTGATCTGTACCAACTTCATAATTTTCGCCGTAAAGCGCAGTGAGGCTAAAGTCTTGCCATACTGGCTTAGCTTGAGCAAACACAGCAGCGGAAGAGAGTGCACAAAGTGCAGCAAGTTGTGTAAGTTTCATCAAAATAATCTCAGGCCTATAAAAAAGCGTATCTAGAATACAGGCAATTAATTAAAAATAAAGCTAAAAAAGACAAACGGATAAGTTAACCGTTAGTTTTTTAACTGCCTCGATAAGTAGAGTATGCAAATGGGCTAATCAAAAGTGGAATATGGTAGTGTTCATTTGCATGATCCAAACAAAAATGAATGACCACCTTTGGAAAAAAACTATTTAAATTAAGTGATTTAAAATAATCCAAAGTGAAAAACTCTAAGCTGTAATGTCCAAGCGCTAAATTATTTAAACTTAAAGCTTCACTCGTAATACGACCATCTTGATTGGTGGTTGCGGTGGCCAAAATAGTGTTTTTGTCATCACGTAAATGTACCAAAACATTCGCGGCAGGTTTGCCCAAATGAGTGTCTAAAATATGGCTGCTAATCATGGTGTAGTTCCTGTTCTAAGCGCAGTAAGGCAATTGCAGCGAGTTGTTGTTTTACAATGTGTTGTTCGGTTTTATCGTCATGTTGTAAGCGTGTATTTAAAGCTTTAAGAATCTGTTGGCTGCTTAAGCCTGCGGCTTTAATTAAAAATATATAACCAAAGCGTTGTTGATAGCTAAGATTAGCTGCCAAAATTTTAGCTAAAGTGTCGGGGTCAGTGTGTGCAGCGGCTTGCTCACGTTCAGAAAAAATCTTTTCTTGTGCGGTTAAGGCATGTTGAGCTTTTTTTTCACCAATTTTAGGATGTGTCTTTAGTGCGTTTAACACTTCTTGCCATGTCCAGGTTTGGGCTTGTTGTTGTGCAAACGCAAGTATTGCCTGTTTTGAGCTAAACGGGCGTGCCGCTGCAAGCGCCTCAGCCCAACGAGGAATGTTGACGCAATGCGCTAAAAATTCTGCAACCGGTTGTTGATTAAATTGTTCTAAGTGCATAAGGGTAAAATTATTTTAATATATTGGCTAACTTAGCAATAACAATGCCAACACTGTGCAGCCAAAATCCTAAAAATTTGAGCAAACTTAACTCATTACACTGCTGGATGATTGAGTTGCCAATGCCGTGCAATATCACCACGACGACAAATCCATACTTGTTCATGACTTTGAATATAATCTAAGAAGCGTTGTAGTGCTTTAAAGCGCCCTGGACGCCCCAAAAGTCTGCAATGCATACCAATCGAGAGCATTTTTGGTGCGCTGTCTCCTTCACGATACAACACGTCAAAGGCATCTTTTAAATACTGGTAAAAATCATCGGCCTTATTAAAACCAGCAGCCGAACTAAACTTCATATCATTGGTGTCTAAGCTATAAGGAATAACCAAATGTGGACGATGAATACCTTGAGCATTGCTAAGCATTGTCCAAAAAGGGAGGTCATCGCCGTAATAATCGCAGTCATATTCAATTTGTGGAAATTCAGCAAGTAATTGGCGTGTGTTGGGGCTATCTCGTCCGGTATACCAACCTATAGGCGCTTGTCCAAATAAGGCCTCAAGTACACTTATGGCTTGGTGCATATGTTGGCGCTCGGTCGCAAGGTCAATATTTTGATAATGCAACCAACGCTGCCCATGCGACACTACATCGTAACCGCCAGCTTTAATCGCCTCTACCACATAAGGGTTACGTGCTAAGGCCATACCTACCCCAAAAATGGTTATTGGTAATTTACGTTGTTGAAATTCTTGGTGAATACGCCAAAATCCTGCGCGTGAGCCATATTCATACATCGAGTCCATTGACATATGTTTGGCGTTAAAACTCATGGCACCAACAAGCTCAGATAAAAACTGCTCAGAGCCTTGATCGCCGTGTTCAACGTGATTTTCGCCACCTTCTTCATAATTTAAAACAAACTGTACGGCAATTTTGGCTTGATTGGGCCATGTCACCTGAGGTGGTGTACCTTTGTATCCAATTAAATCACGTGAATATGCAGAATTTTGAATAGAATCAATGAGCTTTTGTCCTATCAAGTAAGAAGTTGTCACGTTTGGTATCCTTTTAATAATTTTTTTCAAATACCTCTTGCATATTTTAAACAGAAGCCCGATATTCAAAGCATAGAAGGAAGCTTCTTAAGACTCAAAATAGTGCATCAATAAATGGAGGTTGTCTTCCAAAACAATACAGATGTAGTGCTTTAGCAACAGCTAAGCGACAAGCGTGCCAAGATAGAAAAGTTTTGCACAATAAAGATTCATATAAAGATACGAAAAGAGGATGAGATTATGAACATTGAAATCCGTACAGATAAAAACATTCAAAATAGTGACCGTTTAATTGGTTATGTACGTGCAGAACTGAACGAAGAATTCCAACGCCATAGCGAGCGTATTACCCACTTTTCGGTGCATTTAAGTGATGAAAATGGTGCAAAAGGTGGCGATGATGATATTAAATGTATGATCGAAGCACGTCCTGCGGGGCTCAAACCTGTGGTCGTTAATCACCGTGGACACAATGTAGATACTGCCATTGCCGGTGCCATTGATCGCTTAAAACGTAGTTTAGAACATGTGATTGAGAAAACAGAAAAACCACGTGCGCAACAACCACAATTGGCTGATAACGACAAAGACAGCGATGATTTAGATCTGATTGATGACGACGAATAATCTGCTCGATTAATTAAGCCCCTTTTTAGGGGCTTTTTTATGCATGCTTAAATTTGTCATCGCAAAGAGCAGCATATTGGGCATAATAGAGCTTAGATTAAACAGAGAATTACTTATGTTAAGCACACAACAAAACGCTTTAGTTGCAGCTGTTTCTACTTTAGATGTTCAACAGGTTGAACAACTGTTGCAACAAGGTATAGATCCAAATTTTATTATTGACGCTGAAACAGGACCGTTGATTTCATTGTGGTCAGATACTGTATTTGCATGGTGGGAGCAAGTGTGTGAAGCATACGAGTCAGGTCAGCCTTTGTCACAAGATGCAAAAGCACAATTGCTCAAACCTTATATGCAAATTTTAGAAGCATTGATTCAAGCCAAAGTAAATCTACATCTTTGGGATGCAGAAGAAATTTACGGTCCACTTTGGGATGTGGCAAGCGCAGCCTGTGTACCTGCAGTTGAGCGTTTATTGGCTGAAAAAGTTGACCCAAATACCAAGGATGAAGATGACCTAACCGTTTTATCATCGATCAGCCAATTGCTGTTTGAATGTGAATTTGATGAAATTGATTGGTCGCAAGCACTTGAAGAAGAAAAACAAGTACTCGAATTATTACGTGCCCATGGCGCAAAAATGTCTAAAGAACTGAACTAACTTTGGAAAATGTATGACCCAACAAAAAACGCTCATTGCGCTTGCGCTGCTTGGTTGTAGCTGTGCAAGTTTTGCTGTTGAATTTGACCGTCCGGGCAGCGGTTTTAGCACCTCTACTGTTGCTGTAGGACAGGTGGCTTGGGAGCAAAGTCTTGCCAATGCACATTATGTTGAAGATAAAGATGCAGCAGGGCAAACAGTCAAACATACCTTAGTCTACGCTGATATGCTGCTGCGCACAGGTTTAAGTGATGACTTAGAATTACAGTTTGGTTGGCAAGGTCCTGCATGGTCAAAAACCAAAACAGCCGGGCAGTCGCTTGAACAAGATGGTTTAGGTGATGTCAGTATTGCACTAAAAAAAGCCATTGATTTAGGTGATGAAAAATTATCTATGGCCGTTTTAGCACAAGCGGTGATTGCCACAGGCAACGAGGCATTTAGCCTGCAAGATGACGTGTATAGCTTGGCTTCAACTGTCAATTATCAATATACAGATGAATTAACTACAGGCATTAGTATGTTTTATGCAGTACAAGATGGAAAGTGGCGTGCGACAGCCGTACCTACCTTGAACTATGCATTTAATGAGCGTTGGGGTGGTTACTCTGAATTGGTTTACTCAAAGGCTGAAAGTCAGGACTATGAGTATGCTTTGGGGTCAGGGGTCATGTATAAAGTCAACTCACGCTTGCAGCTAGATGCTGGTGTAGGTGTGGGTTTAAATGGTCGTACAGATCGTTACCAAGCAGGTTTAGGCTTTGCTTACGCTTTTTAAAATGTGCTAAAACCATAGGAAAACGCAGTTGAAAATTCAGTCTTGGCTTAGCCTGTTTATTTTAAGTCTAATGGCCTTGTTGAGTAGCCTTACTCAGGCGCAAAATGAGCTGTTATCTGCTGATGCTGCGTTTCCTATTCAAGTGCAGTCACTTGCTCCTGATCGGCTCAGTATTTCTTGGGAAATTCCTGAAAATTACTATTTATATCAACATAAAGTTGAGGTGCAGCAACAGCATCAACCTCTACAACTTGAGTTGCCACCTAGTCAAGCTGTGTATGATGAAAACTATGGTCATACCCAAGTTTACTATCAAAATTTAACTTTTCAGATTGCAAGTCAGCCCTTAAAAAATTATCAAGTGTCATGGCAAGGCTGTGCCAAAGATCGTATTTGTTACCCGCCACAACAGATCAATTTCAAAACCGATGTGAATGGTTTAGTCCAATTTGAAGCTGCCAAGCCCAAGGTTGATCTATTACAGCTGAATCAGCAAAGTCAGGTCGTACAGCCAGCCAATTTAGAGCATGCACAAGATCAACAATGGTTAGATCGCTTAAACGCACATCCGTTTATGTATAGTGTTTTGCTATTTTTTGGCTTAGGCATGTTGTTGGCATTTACGCCATGTTCTTTGCCAATGTTGCCGATTTTAACCTCTTTAATTGTACGTGATCGGCGTGGTTTACAGGCCGGTTGGATTGCCTTGGTCTTTGTTTTGGCTATGGCAAGTGTTTATGCACTTTTGGGTTTATTGGCATCAGCTGCCGGTTTGAATTTCCAACGTTGGTTACAACAACCGATGACCTTAATGCTATTTGCAGGCTTATTTATTGTTTTTGCTTTAAACCTATTTGGTTTGTTTGAGCTTAAATTACCCTCGGCATGGGTCAATCGCCTTGATCGTTTACAAGCCATGCAGCGCGGTGGTACTTTGCTTGGCGCTGCACTCATGGGTGCGATTTCAGCTTTACTGGTTGGGCCATGTATGACTGCACCTCTAGCAGGTGCTTTATTGTTTATTAGTCAAAATCAAAACCAACTACAAGGTTCAATGCTGCTATTTAGCTTAGGTTTAGGCATGGGCACGCCTTTACTATTGGCCAGTATTTTAGGCGCGCATGTCTTGCCACAAGCAGGGCAATGGATGCAGCACGTACGTTATTTGTTTGCTTTTTTAATGCTGGGCCTAGCGCTGTACTTTGTGCGTCCTTTACTTAATGAAGCCGTGGTATTGCTATTGGGCTGCACACTCAGCTTAAGTTTCTTTGGCTATATTGGCTATCAAATTTACCAAAGCCAAGCGCGTGCAAGGATTTTTTATATTGCATTGTTACTTTTAGTGGCACCAATAAGCATGTATGTGCAAGTACAACCATTATTGCAACAACAGCAGACCAGCCATCAACAAAATAATTGGCATGTCGCGAAAACCGCAGCTGAGTTTAAAGCACTATTGACGCAAGCACCGCAGCAAAATATTGTGATTGATGTGTACGCCGACTGGTGTGTAGCTTGTCAGCCTATTGAAAAACGCGTGTTGCAAGAAGCCAAAGTACAGCAAGCTTTATCTGATGCTTATTTGATTAAACTAGATTTAAGTGATTACGATGCAAGTCATGCTATTTTGTTAAAAGAGTGGCAAATTTTGGGTCCACCGACTTTTTTGTTTTTAAATCCTCATCAACAAGAACAGCGCCATTTACGCCTAACTGGAAGTTTTAGCAGTGAAGATCTGCTCAGTAAGTTAAACGCCCTAGAGTAAATATTGTTCTATATATAAGACGTAGTGTGCCAAGCATAGATATTCAATTGTGTTTGTAGGACGTTATAATCGTTATATCGCAAACAATAAGATTGGAATCAGCATGAAAGTTTTACACATTGATTCAAGCATCCTAGGTGCAGCATCTGTTTCACGTCAACTTAGCTATGCTTTGGTTGAGCAGTTAAAAGTTAAACATGCTGCAATTGAAGTTGAATATTTAGATTTAAATGAAACCAATATTCCGCATTTAACCGGCGCGATTTTAATGGGTCAAGATGCCGAGCAAAGTGCTTTAGGCGAGCAATTGATTAGCCAATATTTAGCGGCTGACATTGTGGTGATTGGTGCGTCAATGTATAACTTCGGCTTATCTTCAAATTTAAAAGCATGGATTGACCGCATTAGCGTGGCAGGTCGTACCTTTAAGTACACTGAAAATGGTCCAGTCGGTTTAGCAGACAATAAAACTGCTTATATCTTAAGTAGCCGTGGTGGTGTCTATGGCGACAATAGCCCAATGGATTTTCAAGAGGGTTTACTCAAAGCAGTATTTAACTTTACTGGTGTTACCGATGTTGAAGTCATTCGTGCTGAAGGCGTGAGTATGGGTGATGATGTTAAAACCCAAGCGATTAATGTCGCATTGGCTAAAATTGCACAAATTTAAAGCAAAAAGGTCAGTCAATACTGACCTTTTTTTTAATCTAGATCTACAGCATGTGCAAATTCAGATAAATCAGCCAAAGCTTGTTTGGCTTCATCAAACCATCCAAACAGTTGGAAGTTATGCCACATGCCAGTATAAATTTTAAGCTGACTTTTTACTCCTGCTGCCTCAGCACGTTGGTGCAAGCGCTTAGCATCATCAAGCAATAAAGCCTTTGAGCCGACTTGAATAAACAAGGGCGGTAAATTATCAAGTTTGGCAAACAGTGGTGATATTTTGGCGTCGCCTCTTTCATAGCCACGCGGTACGTAGTATTCAATCCCAGTATGTAGGGCTTTAGGGCTAAGCATGGCATCGAGTTTAGCGTTATAACGAATGGATTCACTGGTTAAAGTTAAATCTAAAAATGGTGAATTTAAAATTAAACCACTCACTTGTGGTAATTTTTCATCACGAATCCGCAATGCCAAAGCCAAGGCTAAATTCGCCCCCGAACAGTCACCGGCTAAAATAATATCTTTGGCCTGAATACCTTGTGCCAATAAATCCTTATACACGCGTAACAATGCTTCAATCGCATCTGGAAATTGATACTCAGGTGCCAAGGGATATTGCACATGCAAAATCTGCATTTGGCTACGTGCTGCCACTTGGGTTAAATAAGCACGATGTGTATTAAGTGAACCAACAAAAAATGCCCCACCATGAAGATACAAAATCAGTTGTGTGGCTTCATCTTGGCTTTTGATTTCTTCAACTTTTAAACCACTAATATTTAAGCTGCGTATATGGGTTTGTTTGTGCTGTGGCAACACGCGACTCATTTGTTCAAGAGCAAAACGTAAGCTATTGGGCGGTAGGTTGAGCTGACTTGGCGCGCGAATGGTAGTTTTTAGAAACTTTTCGGTGGCAAGTTGTGTAATCAAAGGATCTATTTTCATTGCTATCCTATTTCTTGTTGGTATGGCTTGTGTTGGGTTATTTCACAATGCTTTTGTTCAGGTTACACTAAATATTTACATTCAAAAATTGCAAATTTGTTGCCGATTTTTAATACTAGAACAGTCGATTCGACCTTAGGGTAGTCATAACAATGAAAAAATTATGGGTTGCAGGTTTATTGGGTTTAGCGAGTATGGCCAATGCAGCAGATCCGCTTAATGGCACAGTATGGAAAACTATGGATGAAAAAACCAATAAAGCCAAGGCGTTGGTAAAATTTACAGAACAAAAAAATGGCACGCTTTCAGCAAGTATTCAGCAAGTACTGACTCCGGGGGAGGAAAATGCGTGTAGTAAATGCGAAGGTCAGTATAAAAATAAATCCTTAAAAGGTTTGACCATTGTGCATGGGCTAAAAACTATAGGTGCAAATAATTACGAGGGCGGCTCTATTGTCGATCCTAATTCAGGCAAAACCTATAAGCTTAAAGCACAGCTTAATGGCAATAATTTACAGATGCGTGGTTTTATTGGTATGTCAGTATTGGGGCGTACTCAAACGTGGCAACGCGTCAATTGAATAACATAAAAAAGAGCCTGTATTTACAGGCTCTTTTTTTTATGCAAGCGTACGATAAGCAGCTTCGTCAAACCCGACAATATAACCTTGCTCGCTATGTAAGACAGGACGTTTAATTAAGCTGGTATGTGTAGCAAGAGTATTAATTAAATTGTCTTGTGAACTTAAAGCATGCTGTTGTTCTGGCTCAGAAAGTTTACGCCATGTGGTGCCTTTTTTATTTAAAATTAAGCTCTCACCTTGAGCCTCAAGCCATGCTTTTAAGGTTTCTGGGTCAATGCCATGTTTTTTATAATCATGAAATTCATAAGCCAAACCTAGTTCATTGAGTAGATCAAAGGCTTTTTTCATAGAACTACAATTTTTAATGCCATAAATTTTTAACATAATTACTGCTCAGGTGTCATTTGTCACTAGCTTATACGATTTAAGCTAAAAATTTAATGACTGTCATCACGATGTCATAGCGGCTGTTTAAAGTAGTAATTAGAAGATAAAAAATGAGTGTTTTAAAATATAGAAAACCCGCATTTAATCATCCTGATCATGCGGGTCTCATTGCAACGTCCGTTGTCTTCTTCCTTAAAACAAGCTTTGGGTAAAAGCTGGTTTTTCATCCTACAGCATCCAATCCATGTGTGGTCATCCTGACCGATTCCCTTTGCTGTGGCGACATAATGCCCTGAATCTGTTTAACAAAAAAGCAATAAAGTCGACAGAGCTTGTAGGATATAAACGCCTTTTGAGTAAACAACTGTTTACTTAAACTTAAAGCTTATAGTCAATAATCACAGGTGCATGGTCACTGTACCATTGTTCTTTATACACCCACGCATTAACAGTACGCTCTTTCCAATCTGGTGAACAGGCTTGATAGTCAATGCGCCAACCGACGTTTTTAGCACGTGCTTGCCCACGATTAGACCACCATGAATAAACTTCAGCGTCTTTCACTACTTCACGGAAAGTATCTACATAACCTAAATCATCATAGATATGATCAAGCCATGCGCGTTCATGCGGTAGGCAGCCTGAGGCTTTTTGGTTACCTGACCAATTTTTAATATCTATGCGTTTGTGTACGATGTTGTAATCTCCACATACAATCACGGATTTATCTTCATCGCGCCATTGTTTTAAAATCGCTTTATATTCATTTAAAAATAGGTCTTTACGTGCTTGTGCTTCTTCGCCTGAAGAACCTGAAGGTAAATACAAGGAGCAAATATGCACAGTTTTTTCTAAACCTAAATCAAATTCGGCTGAGATAAAACGACCTTGCGAGTCTGCCAATTCAAAGCCTAAACCATCGTTAACGGAAACAAAGGGTAAACGGCTGTAGATCGCTGTGCCGGCATAACCTGGTTTTTGGGCTGGAAATAAATGTGTATGCCAACCTTCAGGTTTAAACTTGTCGGTCCATTGTTCATGGTTAATGCGCGATTCTTGCATGCAGATCACATCGGCATCTGAAGTGGCCATCCATTCAAAAAGCCCTTTTTTTTCGGCAGAACGTAGTCCATTTACGTTAATTGAAACAACGCGCAGAATTTTTTGATCACTAGGATAGCTACTCTTTGGTATCATGTTTAGGTTTAACCTCAAACTTAAAAAATGGAGCACCTCATGACAACGCAAGCGGCATTTAACCCACAAGCTTTTATCGAACTCGCATTATCACGTGGTGTGCTTAAATTTGGTGAGTTTACTTTAAAATCAGGTCGTGTGAGCCCTTATTTTTTTAATGCCGGTTTACTCAACGACGGCGAAGCATTAACAGGACTTGCAGCAGGTTATGCAGCCAAATTAACCGAATGCGATAATGTAGAAGTAGTTTTTGGTCCAGCCTACAAAGGCATTCCTTTTGTTGCAGCAACAGCTGTGGCATTGTCACAAAATCATGGTGTGAGCGTACCTTGGGGCTTTAACCGTAAAGAAGCCAAAGATCACGGCGAAGGCGGTGTATTGGTGGGTGCTGCTGTAGAAGGCAAAAAAGTATGGATCATTGATGACGTGATCACTGCAGGTACTGCAATTCGTGAAGTTGTGACGATTCTAAAAAATGCCGGTGCGCAAATTGCAGGTGTTTTAGTGGCATTAGACCGCCAAGAAAAAGGTCAAGGTGAACTCTCTGCCATTCAAGAAGTGCAAAAAGAATTAGAAATTCCAGTACATGCTTTAATTACTATGAAAGATTTAATGGATTACCTAGATGCCAAAGGTGATCAAGAGGCATTGGCTAAAATGGAAGCCTACCGCGTTAAGTATGGGATCTAATCATTAAGATTAAATCTTGTGCTTAAATAAAGCCCTATTTTTATAGGGCTTTATTGATTATAGGGTTTTATAGTGATTGGTCGCCACTTCAACTTCATTCACATAAGTTGTGACACATTTTAGTTGTTCTGTTAAATCAACTTTAAAGCTCAATTCAAAATCTGGCAAATGCTCGGGACTATAAAAGTTACAAATTAATTGCTGCTCTAAACGCTTCAGCATAATTTGAATAGGGAAGTGATAGATATTTTGAAACTGTAAATCTTTATAGCCATATACCACAGTGGCATCGCTACCTAAAGGGGTAAAGCGCTCATGTTCTTGATAAATATCAATTGAATGTGAATGACGCTCAACAATCTTTAAACCCGCTTTGAGCGCATTGATATATAAAATTCCAGATACCTGACAAATGCCCCCACCTACATCTTCACGAAGCTGACCATTCACTAAGTTACGTCCAGTTTTAAAACCATTCTTTAATACAGGTTTGGGCACTAGCTGCCAAAATGAAAATACTTGATGTGGTTCAATCACAATGTGATTGATATGTTCTAAACATAAATCAATATTATGTACTTTATTAGCAAAACTATGACTCATTTTAATTTCTTGATAATGAGATAGTTTTTGATTAAATGTTAATGAATTTGCGCTATGTTGTGCAAATTGCTGAGGCTTTAAAATATGTTCACGCAAGTAGCGCTTTACGAGTTGGTACTGTAAACGGGTTTTTGCAGGAATTAATTTTTTCATAATGATATCTGATCGCATGCAAAAATTTAGGCAAGTCATCAAGTTGTATAAAATGCATATTTTATTAGACTTTTATGTGCAAATGTTGCTCATCAGAGAACTTTTTTTTAAAAGAAGCCTTATCTAAACTCAGCTATACTGCAAATATTGTAAAAATTGAGAAAATTTATGCGTGTACTTGTGGTGATGGATCCCATCGAAAACGTCAACCTCAAAAAAGATTCAACCATGGCCATGCTGTGGGCTGCATCGCGTCGTGGACATGAGCTAGGCTACGCTTTGCAAGAAGATTTATATATTGATCAGGGTAAGGCATGTGGCTTAATTTCACCTTTACAGGTGTTTGAAAATACCGAGCAATATTACCAATTAGGACAAAAACAAAAAGAATCCATCGCAGCTTATGATGTGGTTTTAATGCGTAAAGACCCGCCGTTTGACATGAACTTTGTGTATACCACTTATATTTTAGAGCAAGCACAACGAGAAGGCGCGTGGATTATCAACAACCCACAAAGCCTACGCGACTGTAACGAAAAACTCTTTGCTACGCAGTTTCCTGAACTTCAAGTGCCCACTTTAGTGACTTCACAGGACTCTTTGATTCGTGAATTTATTCAACAACATCAAGATGTGATTGTAAAACCACTTGATGGTATGGGCGGTATGGGGATCTTCCGTTTAACGGCTGATGGTGCCAATATCGGTTCAACTTTAGAGATGCTGACCCAAATGGGGAAACAGCCAATTATGGCGCAGCGTTATATCCCTGAAATTGTAGATGGTGATAAACGTATTTTAATGGTCAATGGCGAGCCAATTCCGTATTGCTTAGCGCGTATTCCACAAAATGGCGAAACGCGCGGTAATTTAGCTGCAGGTGGTCGTGGTGAAGCGCGTCCCTTAACTGAAAATGATAAAGCCATTGCAGCTAAGGTGGGTCCATTGTTGCGTGAAAAAGGCCTCATCTTTGTTGGCTTAGATGTGATTGGTCAATATGTGACAGAAATTAATGTCACTAGTCCAACCTGTATTCGTGAAATTGATGCGCAATTTGGAACATCTATTGCTGATACTTTATTTGATGTTTTAGAAAACGGTTTAAGCACTTAATTTCCAAGCATAATGAAAAAGAGCCAAATTATGGCTCTTTTTTTGTCAATCTATATTGGTTTGCTGCTTTAAAATACCAAAAATGATGGATTTACAGGCAACTTTAACCTATCAATATTTGCATAAAATTACAATAATTTATAAGCTGCACAGCTGTTGATAACAAAACTAGTTTAAAGTCACAAATCTAAGGAAAAAACCAATAAATTGCCTACTGAAAAAAACTAAATTGACTTTCATGGCTGCATATTTGTGATTACAATTGTTCGCTTATAAAGAATTTTCATTAGCCCTCTTTGAATTGAAGAAATAGACCGTGAGCCAAGCGCAGAAACAACAACCTAAACACGTCATGATGATGGCTGCAGGCACAGGTGGGCATGTATTCCCCGCGTTAGCTGTGGCTAAACAATTACAACAACAAGGGGTGATGGTCTCTTGGCTTGCGACGCCAACAGGTATGGAAAACCGTCTGTTAAAAGATCAAAATATTAATATTTATCAAATTGATATTCAAGGTGTGCGCGGTAATGGTGTAGTCCGTAAATTGATTGCGCCGTTTAAAATCTTAAAAGCTACATTAAGTGCTATGAAGTATATGAAGCAGCTTAATGTGGATGCTGTAGCAGGTTTTGGTGGCTATGTGGCAGGTCCAGGTGGTCTTGCAGCACGTGCTTTAGGGATTCCGGTTCTCATTCATGAGCAAAATGCAGTAGCAGGCTTTACCAATACCCAATTGTCACGCGTTGCTAAAACCGTATGTGAAGCGTTTCCAAATACTTTTGCAAATGCCAATAAGGTGGTTGCAACAGGTAATCCGGTACGTAAAGACATCACTGAAATTTTAAGCCCTGCTTGGCGTTATGAGCAGCGTGAAAAAGCCGGTTTACCTTTAAAAGTGCTGATTGTAGGCGGGTCATTGGGCGCACAAGCTTTAAATGAACGCGTACCTCAAGCATTAATGCAATTGGGATTGCCTTTAGAGGTGTATCATCAGTGTGGGCAAAATCATCAGGCGGCAACAAGCGAGCGTTATGCAGGTGCCGCTGCGGATTTAAAAGTACAAGTACAACCCTTTATTCAAGATATGGCGCAAGCTTATAGCGACGCCGATTTAATTATTTGTCGTGCAGGCGCACTGACTGTAACAGAAATTGCCACAGCTGGTGTAGCTGCGATTTTTGTGCCGCTACCAAGCGCCGTTGATGACCATCAAACAGCCAATGCTAAATTTTTAGCCAATGCAGGTGCTGCCAAAATTTGTCCGCAAGGCACGCTAACCTCGGCAAGTTTAGCTGAAACTTTAGCACCGTTGATGAATCGTAGAACATTGTCACACATGGCAGTCAAAGCCCGTCAACATGCTCAACCAGATGCAACCCAACACGTGGTTCGTTTAATTCAAGAATTTTTACCCGAGTAATTTATGTCACCCTCTATTCCTGCTAATCAAGCAAAAAAATTAATTAAAGTTCCAGAAATGCGCCGTATTAAACACATTCATTTTGTGGGAATTGGTGGTGCAGGTATGTGTGGTATTGCCGAAGTTTTGAAAAACCAAGGCTATAAAGTTTCAGGTTCTGACATTAAAGCCTCAAAAACCACCGCACAGCTTGAAGAAAACGGCATTAAAGTCTATATCGGGCATGCAGCAGACAATATCCAAGATGCTGATGTGATTGTAGTGTCTACAGCGATTGATCAAGAAAATCCTGAAATTAAGGCAGCAATTGAACATCGTATCCCTGTGGTGCGCCGTGCAGAAATGCTAGGTGAACTCATGCGTTACCGTCATGGTATTGCTGTGGCAGGTACACATGGTAAAACCACAACCACAAGTTTAGTGACTTGTATGTTGGCTGAAGAAAACCTTGATCCAACCTATGTGATTGGTGGTTTGCTGAATCGTACAGGCGTGAATGCTGCGTTGGGTGCAAGCCGTTATATCGTGGCAGAAGCAGACGAATCAGATGCCACTTTCTTACATTTACAGCCAATGGCTGCCATTGTTACCAATATTGATGCCGACCACATGGACACCTATGGTGGTAGCTTTGACGTGCTCAAAGACACGTTTGTGACCTTCTTACAAAAGCTGCCTTTTTATGGTTTAGCCGTAGTGTGTGGCGATGATGCGAACGTACGTGAAATCATGCCGCGTATTGGTCGTCCAGTTTTAACCTATGGTTTTAACGAAGACAATGACATTCGTGCGGTTGATGTTGAGCAAGATGGCATGCAGTCACACTTTACCGTATTGCGTAAAGATCGTGAGCCACTTCGCGTGACCATTAACATGCCGGGCGCGCACAATATTCTCAATGCTTTAGCTGCGATTGGTATTGCCACCGACGAAGGTGTATCCGATGGTGCAATTTGCCGTGCTTTAGAGAGCTTTAGCGGTGTCGGTCGTCGTTTTCAAGTGCAAGGTCAGTTTGAAGTGACCAATGGTGATGTAAAATTGGTCGACGATTATGGTCATCATCCAAAAGAAGTTGAGGCGACGATTAAAGCTGCGCGCCAAAGCCATCCGGATCGTCGTTTAGTGATGATGTTCCAACCGCATCGTTATAGCCGTACGCGTGATTGCTTCGATGATTTTGTCGACGTTTTGTCGCAAGTTGACCAATTATTGCTCCTTGAAGTCTATAGTGCAGGTGAAAAGCCGATTGTGGGCGCAGACAGTCGTGCCTTGGCTCGCAGCATTCGTTTGCGTGGTGATGTAGAGCCAATTTTGATTGATCCTGTAGAGGGAAATTTGCAAAATGCACTGCAAAAAGTGTTACAAGCAAATGACTTGTTATTAACCCAAGGCGCAGGTAATGTGGGTGGGATTTCAGTCGAATTGGCGCAAAACCATCTGTATTTAAAATAATTCGCTTGCGATTGGATTTGATTAAAAGCTGTACTAAAGATTTTAAGGATATTAGCGTGTTAGATGTTGCAAAATTCGGCAAAGTAGCCGTGTTATTTGGTGGTAACTCAGCAGAGCGTCAAGTGTCGCTCGATAGTGGTCATGCTGTGCTTGAATCATTATTGCGCTCAGGTGTAGCGGCAGAAGCTTTTGATCCACAACAACGTAGCGTGACTGAATTAGTTAGCTATGACCGTGCTTTTATTGTGTTACATGGACGTGGCGGTGAGGATGGTCAAATCCAAGGTGCATTGGAGTGGTTGAATATTCCGTATACCGGTACAGGTGTGCAAGGTTCAGCCATTGGTATGGACAAGGTAAAAACCAAGCAAATTTGGCAGGGCTCTGAGTTGCCAACGGCGCCTTATCGCATTGTCAGCAAAGATTCCAATTTGGATGAAGTTGTGGCCTCTATTGGTTTGCCATTTATTATCAAACCAGTACATGAAGGTTCAAGTATTGGTATGAGCAAAGTTGAGAAAATCGAAGACTTTGCAGCTGCTCTTGCCAAAGCCACTGAACACGATGCGATTGTAATGGCAGAAAAATGGATTACTGGGCGTGAATTTACCATTGTTATGCTTAATGGTCAGGCCTTACCTGTGATTCGTTTGCAACCACCAGCAGACGTTGCATTTTACGATTATGAAGCGAAATATCAGCGCAATGATGTAGAATATGGTATTCCGTGCGGCTTAAGCCCAGAAGAAGAACAACGCTTGCAAGCATTAAGCTTACGTGCTTTTCAAGCTGTTGGCGCGAGTGGTTGGGGACGTATTGATGCTATGCAGGACGAACAAGGTAATTTTTGGTTACTTGAAGTCAATACCGTGCCGGGCATGACCAGTCATTCTTTGGTGCCTAAAGCTGCACAAGCAGTTGGTTATAATTTTGATGAATTGTGTGTTGCGATTTTAGAGCAAACTTTAACGGATGCGGCTCACTAAATCATGGTCCAACTTCCTGCTTCAATGCGGCGTAAACGCAACAAAGCGATTACCTCTATTCACGACAAACCACCGACCAAGCAAGAAAAACTTGCGCATTGGGGTGGTTGGTTATTATTGGTCATTGCATGCGCTGTATTGGCAGTAGGCATCTACGCATTATATAACTTAATGACCAATGCACAGGTTGCTAAATTAGATGTCGTAGGTACACGTTCAAACGCTGAAAGTAGTAAAGTGGTGCAACATGTTGCACCTGTAATCACTCAAAACTATTTTACCTCTGATTTAGAGGTGGTGCGTGATCGTACTTTAGAGCTGTCTTGGGTTGAACGGGTCGTGGTGTCACGTGCATGGCCAAACGCCATTCGTGTGCGCGTGATGCCACGCCATCCAATTGCACGTTGGGGCACAGGACGGCTGCTCAGTGATAGTGGTGTGGTGTTTAGTGAAGTAAGTGCAAAAAACTATCAACATCTGCCTTTATTACATGGTCCGGTGCGTCAGTCTGAGATGATGATGCGTCGTTATAATGAAATTAATCAATTATTCCTGCCAGTGAATTTGCGTCTCAAAGAATTATATTTAACAGACCGCATGACCTGGTTTATGCAGTTTGATTCAGGTCTACGCGTCATTGTCGATCAAGATCAAACTATGAGTAAATTGCAACGTTTGAGTCATTTGGCACAAACTGATTTTAAGCCGGTGTGGAAAAAAATATCGTCCATCGATTTACGCTACCGCAATGGCTTAGCGATTCAATGGCAACATTCTTCGGCACCGCGTATTGTAAACGGTCATTTTGTTGTAACTACAGATGACAAAAGCATTGCAACAGGAACCAAGGCAAAGCCATAATTTGGCTTTATAAATAGAGGCTTAAGGCCAGAAATTAAACCAACATAATGGTAGTAGTGAATAATGAGTGAAGCTGTTCCCTCGGTTGTTGCGATTGACATTGGGACGCACAAAGTTTCGGTTTTGATTGGTAAGGTACACGCGCCGGATAAAATCCAAGTGATTGGTATGGCAACAGCTCGTAACCGAGGCATGAATAAAGGGAAAATTGTTAGTCTCGATAAAGTTATCACTGCAATTAAAAATGCTGTGCAAGAAGCCGAAGATATGGCTGAATGCCGTGTGCATTCTGCTTGGGTGTCTATTCCAAGTACAGAGTTAAAAAGTTGCTATGCCTTTGGCACGACTACCATTACCAATGCCGATCACACCATTACCACTAGCGAGGTGGTGCGTGCGCTTGAGCTTGCTAAAGCCAGTCAGGTCAGTTCAGATCACTATTTAGTCAGTGCTGTGCCTTTAGGTTTTGATTTAGATGAATCGGGTGAATGGGTACAAAACCCAATTCGCATGTCGGCCAATAGTATGACTGGTCATTATCAGTTGATGCAATTGCCGATTAGCACGATGCAAAACCTAGACCGTGCTATGAAGGGCGCTAATATTGGCGTCGAAAAAATGGTGATCTCAACCCTTGCCACATCAGAAGCTTGCCTGTTAAAAGATGAAAAAGAATATGGTGTGTGTTTAATTGATATTGGTGCAGGTACCACCAATGTGGCAATGTATATTGAGGGTCGTTTGGCACTGACGCATACCTTGCAACGTGGTGGTGAACATGTCACACGCGATATTGCAGCGGTGTTGCAAACTACGACCGAAGAAGCAGAGCGTATTAAATTACAGTATGGTTGTGTGGATCAAAAAGTCGTGAAACCTGACCATATGATTCAGATTCAAGGGATTGATGGTCCACAAACCATTAGTCGAATTGAGCTGACTGATATTATTATTGCGCGTTACGAAGAAATTTTTGGGCAAATCCGTCAAGAGTTAGAAAAAACGGGTGCTTTACAAGGGCTTTATCATGGCGTGGTCCTTGCAGGTGATGCATGTCAAATTGAAGGCATGGTGAATTTTGTGCGTCGTATGCTAGGGGTGTCTGCACATCTAGCCAATCCGCCAACTGCGGTGTATAGCGAAGATACGCAGCAAGCGGCGTTACATCGTTCACAATATGCAACAGCAGCAGGAGTGTTGATGTTTAGCCAAAGTGAATTGCCCGAAGCGATTTCTGAGGACGAAGAAACTGATGAAGTTTCATTTTGGAAGCGTGCTGGCCGCGCTTGGTCTGGTTTAAACGATAAGTTGAAATCATTCTTTTAGGTGGATATGCGGTAAAAGCATTCACAATTGCGGCTACAAATTAAGCTTAGACTTGACAAGCCGTCACTTGAACAGCATGCTTTAAAGCAATTTTTATTTATTAAATATAAGGCAGTGTACGGGCTTTAAGTGGCTGCCAATTATGAATTAGGAACTCTCAAGGTCATGGCCTCATTTGAATTTTTTGAAGATGATCAAACAGATAGCAACGGTCAAGCCCGTTTTACTGTGTTTGGTGTAGGTGGTGCTGGTGGTAACGCTGTGCAACACATGTTGGAATCTGACATCCAAGGCGTAAAATTTGTTTGTGCCAATACCGACTGTCAGGCGCTTGATCGCATGAATGCGCAATTTAAAATTCAGTTGGGCGAGCAAAGCACACGTGGTTTAGGCGCAGGCGCAAACCCGCAAGTGGGTCAAGCTGCGGCTGAAGAAAGTCGTGAGATCATTCGCCAGCACCTAGAAGGTACTGACATGGTATTTGTTACCGCAGGTATGGGCGGTGGTACAGGTACGGGTGCTGCGCCTGTTGTGGCTGAAATTGCTAAAGAGATGGGCATTTTGACTGTGGGTGTAGTCACCACGCCATTTAATTTTGAAGGCAAACGTCGTTTACTTTCAGCAGAAAAAGGCATTGAAGCACTAGAGCAACATGTTGATTCTTTGATTATTATTCCAAACCAACGTCTGCTTAAAGTGTTCCGTGACATCTCAATGAAAGATGCCTACAAAAAAGCCGACGATGTTTTGCTTAATGCGGTACGTAGTATCTTTGATCTTGTAGTGCGTCCAGGTCATATTAACCTTGACTTTGCCGATTTAAAAACTGCGATGAGCACACGTGGTTATGCCATGATGGGTGCAGGTTTAGGTCGTGGCGAAAACCGTGCCCGTCAAGCTGCTGAACAAGCGATTCGTAGCCCATTGTTAGATAACGTCACGATTATGAATGCCAAAGGCATCTTAATTAACGTGACCGGTGGCGATGACGTTACTTTTGGTGAAATTGAAGAGATCACCGATGTGGTTAATCAAATCGTCGATCTTGATGAAGGTCAAGTGTTCTACGGTACGGTATTTGACCCAGATGCGCGTGATGAAATCAGCGTAACTGTGATTGCCACAGGTTTAACCCGTAATTCAGCCGATGCTGCCGATGTGGTGAAACGTCCAGCGGCTAATCCAACAGTACCGAATGCTTCAGCAGCACAGCAAACAGCAGTGGATGATGATGATGTACCTGCCATTCAGCGTCAAACCACAGAAGCGCCAAGTACACCAGTTGCTCCAACAGGTAATGGTCGTCCAACACCAATGAGCATTCAAGATTATCTTAAAAATCAACAGCGTAAGTAATATGTAACAAGATATGTTTACACTGTTACAACGTAAAAGGTAGCTTTCGGGCTACCTTTTTGTTTTTGCATCAGGTTTAAGTATGCTAACGTATAGCGGTTTAAGCGAATAGATTGGACGGATATGTTGAAGCAAAGAACCCTAAAACGTGTCGTGAAAGCGAGCGGTATTGGTTTGCACAGTGGTCAAAAAGTCTTTATTAACTTTGTGCCTCACCATGCGGACGGGGGGATTGTGTTTCGTCGTATTGATTTAGATCCAGTGGTGGATATTCCTGCCGATGCCATGCTGATTCAAGAAGCATTTATGTGTTCTAACTTGGTACAAGACAATGCCAAAGTGGGCACGATTGAGCATGTCATGAGTGCCATTGCCGGTTTAGGCATTGATAATTTAATTGTTGAAGTTTCTGCTTCAGAATTACCGATTATGGATGGCAGCGCTGGTCCATTTATTTACTTACTGATGCAAGGTGGTTTGCAAGAACAAGATGCAGCCAAGAAATTCATTAAAATCTTAAAGCCTGTTGAAGCCTTAATTCAGGATAAAAAAGCCATTTTTACCCCACACCAAGGTTTTCAGCTGAATTTCACCATTGATTTTGACCATCCTGCGTTTGAAAAAGAATATCAATCTGCCACGATTGATTTTTCAACCGAAACCTTTGTCTATGAAGTCAGTGAAGCGCGTACCTTTGGTTTTATGAAAGACCTTGATTACTTAAAAGCCAACAATTTGGCTTTAGGCGCTAGTCTTGAAAATGCGATTGGCGTAGATGACACCGGTGTAGTCAATGAAGAAGGTTTACGTTTTTCTGATGAATTTGTCAGACATAAAATCTTAGATGCAGTAGGTGATTTATACCTTATGGGGCATCAAATCATTGCAAAATTTGATGGCTATAAATCAGGTCATGCCCTGAATAATCAGTTACTACGCAATGTGAAAAATGATCCAAGTAGCTATGAAATTGTAACATTTGATGACGTTGAAAAATGTCCCATCAGTTATGTAACAATTGCATAAGCTCTTGTCTTTTCATGTAAATGTAATAATGTAACAGATACACTTGTGATTTAAGTCACGAATTTTATTCATCATTTGGTCTAAGCATAAATGAGAATTACTTTTTTTTGCTTGCCAAACGTAGCATAGCTTGGCTAAGCTTAGGGTCGCTCACAAAGCAAGCAGCATCGCGGAGCATGTCTTGTGTTTCTGCTTGTAACTGTCTAGAACAATTCGGATTTTTTATAGGTGCTTGGGTTTTAGACCGCAAACGTACCTGAATCTTGTGTAAATGCTCTAGACCAGAAATTTGTGACAATTGTTGTACGTATTGCTTTTGTAGATAACCAAGCTGACTAATCATGGCTTGATTTTCACCGGTAATCGTCAAAGTACCATTTTCATAACACACAACTTGCCATTGCTCCGGTTGGGGCAGGATGGGTTGGATGAGTTTACTCAGTTTCTGCCAAGCAGCAACTTGGCTTGAAAGAAACGTTAAGTTTCCTGTTTTTAAATGTTGACTTGTTTGCCCAAAGACGTTGACAGGTTCAGACATACATCATTCCTTCATATTTATGTCTTAATCTTATGCGCTTCTTTTGTTGGATATCAAGGAAGAAATTCAGACAAGGGAACTTTGATAAAGACAGTTTAAAGAGGTTTTTTATGCATTTGCGACGTATTTTTGTAGCGTGTACTTTAGCAGCTTCAGCGTCAACCGTAGCTTTAGCTGAATTGGTTGATCTGAATACGCAACCTAAAATTCAAGTATTGGATTTAAAAGTTGAGTCAAATGAGGATGCACTTGAGCAACTCACCAAAACATTGGCTCAAGGTTCATATTCAGACTTTAAACCAGCAGCTAAAATTGCTGAACTTAAGCCAACTGAACTGAATGTAACTATTCGTGGTGCAGAAAAAACTACTGTACTCAATAACGAGATGCTTGAGAAAAAATATCCAAGCACAAGTACTGATTATTCAGCTTCTTTACAAAATATTTCCGCAAGTGCTAGCCCATATTCTTGGTTGCTTAACCACCCATTGCCAAATGGTCGTGTAAGTTCAAACTATGGCGGTCGTACTATGAATGGTCGCGCCGAAAAACACTCAGGTTTGGATTTAGCAGCACCGACAGGTACACCAATTTATGCTACAGGTCCGGGTGTAGTGACTAAATCAGGTTGGGGTACAGGCTATGGTCAGTACGTGGAAGTTAACCATGGTAATGGCTATGTAACCCGTTATGCACATGCTTCACGTTTAATTGCAAAAGTTGGTCAGCGTGTAAAAGCAGGTCAGCATATTGCTAACGTGGGTTGTACCGGTCGCTGTACTGGCCCTCACTTACATTATGAAGTGGTCAAGAACGGTCAGCGTAAAAATCCATCACCTTATTTAGCGATGTTACGTTAATTGGGTGGCTTTAAGCGCCTACATGGATAAATTGTCAACACTTAAAACATTCAGTTGCTTGCCTAAGCTGTATTAAAAAGCCTCTTTAAACATTAGGCTATCACTGAAAAAGAATAGTTGTTGTATAAAGAACCGCCTGAATTGGCGGTTTTTTGTTAATTTGTTTAAGTATTAAACAGCAACTATTTAGTTATGAAATACACCTCGGATTTGCTATTCAGCTACAACGATAACTTACTACGCCTAAAGTATGATACATATACATCCTAAACTAGGTATATGGGATAGTAATTATGGCGTTTTATGGCGATACCGACGCGCAAGAAACCCAAGAATGGCAAGAAGCGTTTGACTCTGTGTTAGAACACATGGGTACAGAACGTGCTGCCTTTTTATTAGAAAAATTGTATCAGCGCGCGATTGCAAAGCATGTTCCCATTCAGCGCTTAAATACACCTTACTTAAATACAATTTCTGTAGAAGAACAGCCCGCTATGCCGGGTGATGCCGACATGGAACGCCGTATCCGTGCCCTCATTCGTTGGAATGCGTTGGCCATGGTATTACGTGCTAACAAAACTGGCGACGACCTTGGTGGTCACTTAGCAAGTTTTGCATCATCAGCGACGTTGTATGATGTTGGTTTTAACCATTTCTTCCGTGCCAATAGTGATCACTTTGGCGGTGACATGATTTATTACCAAGGTCACTGTGCACCGGGTATCTACGCACGTTCATTCTTAGAAGGTCGTTTAACTGAAGATCATTTAAACAACTTCCGCCGTGAAGTAGACGGTGTTGGCTTACCATCGTACCCACACCCATACTTAATGCCGGATTATTGGCAGTTCCCAACCGTTTCAATGGGTTTGGGTCCAATTATGTCGATCTATCAAGCGCACATTCAAAAATATTTGATGAATCGTAGCTTGATCAAAGAAGAAAATCGTAAGGTATGGGCTTACCTTGGCGATGGCGAAATGGATGAGCCAGAAAGTACAGGTGCAATTGCCTTAGCCGGTCGTGAAAAGTTAGACAACTTAATTTGGGTAGTCAACTGTAACTTACAACGTCTAGATGGTCCGGTACGTGGTAACGGCAAAATCATTCAAGAACTTGAATCATTATTCCGTGGTGCCGGCTGGCGTGTGATTAAAGTCGTTTGGGGTCGTCATTGGGATCCACTCCTTGCTAAAGACGAATCAGGTGCTTTAAAAGCAGTGATGGAAGAAACCGTTGATGGTGAATTCCAACGTTTACAAGTAAAAGGTGGTGCTTATGCACGTGCTAAATTCTTTGGTAAATACCCAGAAGCTGAAGAACTTGTTAAAGGTTTAAGCGATGAAGACATCGATAACTTAAACCGTGGTGGTCACGACCCGTACAAGGTTTATGCAGCTTATGCAGAAGCGATGAAATCAACTGGTCAACCAACAGTGATTTTAGCCAAAACTGTAAAAGGTTATGGTTTATCTGATGAGATTGAAGCGGTTAACAAAACCCATCAAATCAAAAAAATGCAGCTTGAATCGCTTAAATATGTACGTAACCGTTTTAACTTGCCATTTACCGATGAGCAATTAGAAGAAGTTCCATTCTATCGTCCAAGCGAAAACTCACCTGAATTGAAATACATGAAGGCGCGTCGTGAAGCATTAGGTGGTTACTTACCTGCACGTCGTAAAGAAAGTGAACAGCTTGCAATTCCTGAATTGTCTGTATTTGATGCAGTACTTGCAGGTTCAAATGGTAAGCAGCAATCGACTACCATGGTCATGGTGCGTTTAATTTCTTCATTATTGAAAGAAAAAGCCATTAAAGACCGTGTTGTGCCAATTGTTCCAGATGAAGCACGTACATTTGGTTTAGAAGGTATGTTCCGTCAATTGGGTATTTATGCCGCTCACGGTCAAAAATACACACCAGAAGACCAAGAACAATTGATGCATTACCGTGAAGCAAAAGACGGTCACATGCTACAAGAAGGGATTAACGAAGCAGGTGCGATGAGCGCATGGGCTGCGTTGGCAACCAGTTATTCAACCAACAACTTGCCAATGATTCCAATGTACATGTACTACTCTATGTTTGGTTTCCAACGTATTGGTGACATTGCATGGGCAGCAGGCGACGCACAAGCACAAGGCTTCTTGTTAGGTGCAACTGCAGGTCGTACAACACTTAACGGTGAAGGTTTACAGCACCAAGATGGTCACTCACACATCTTAGCAAACACGATTCCAAACTGTATCTCTTATGATCCATGTTTCGGTTATGAACTTGCTGTGATTGTACATGACGGTTTACAACGCATGTATGTGAACCAAGAGCGTGTGTTCTACTACTTAACGGTAATGAACGAAAACTACGAGCATCCTACAATGCCACAAGGTGCTGAGGAAGGCATTAAACGTGGTATGTACTTACTGCAAGAAGATGAAAAAGCAACTGTTCAGCTGATGGGTTCAGGTGTCATTTTGCGTGAAGTGATTAAAGCGGCGCAAATTTTACGTGACGAATACCAAATTCATTCAAATGTATTTAGCGTAACCAGCTTTAACGAGCTTGCGCGTGATGGTATGGCGTGTGAAGAATACAACCGTCTACATCCAATGGCTGAAGAAACACAAGAAGCTTGGGTGGCGAAACAACTTCGTGGCACCAAAGGTATCGTTGTTTCGGCAACAGACCATATGCGTGCATACAGCGAACAAATTCGTGCGTATCTTCCAGACAACCGCCCATTCGTAGCGTTGGGTACTGATGGTTACGGTCGTTCAGATACACGTACCAAACTTCGTAGCTACTTTGGTGTAGATGCGGCACACATCGTTGTAGCAACGTTGAAAAAATTGGCTGACGAAGGCGAAGTCGATGCACGTTTAGTCAAAGACGCGATCTCTAGCTTTGAATTAGATACAGATCGTCCAGTGGCTTGGGCGCCTCAAGCGACTCCATCAGTACACGCTGTTGCTGACTACAAAGAGGAGAACTAAGCATGCAAATTACGACTCCTGATATTGGTGTAGATAAAGCGACAGTCGCTGAAATCTTGGTAAAAGTGGGCGATACCATTGCTGTTGATGACAGCATTGTATTGCTTGAATCTGACAAAGCATCTGTTGAAGTGCCTAGCACTTCGGCAGGTGTGGTGAAAAGCATTTTAGTCAGCCTTGGTGACGACGTTGCTGAAGGTGCGGTTTTGGTAGAACTTGAAGCACAAGGTCAGGCAGTACCAAAACCTGCTGCTGAAGCAGCAAAAGCTGAAGCACCTAAAGCAGAAGTTCAAGCGGCAGCACCTGTTGCAGCACAAGCTGCGCCTGTAGCGGCAGCAGCATCACAAGTGATTGATGTGCAAGTACCTGACATTGGTGTTGAAAAAGCGCTTGTGGCTGAAATCTTGGTTGCTGTAGGCGATGAAATTGATGTAGATCAAAGCATCGTCGTGGTGGAATCAGATAAAGCGACTGTAGAAGTGCCAAGCACGATTTCAGGTACTGTCACTGCCATTGAAATTTCAGTCGGTGACAATGTCAAAGAAGGCGTTGTGATCCTAAAAGTGAAAACTGCAGGTTCTGCGACGGCTCCAACTGCTGCGCCAGTACCAGCTGAAGTTGCACAAGCGGCTCCTGAAGCGGCAACAGCAGAAGTGGCAGCGCCTGTTGCTATAGCAGCAGGTAAAGTTGACATTGCTGTGCCTGATTTAGGTGTGGACAAAGCAGCTGTGGCTGAGATTTTAGTTGCAGTGGGTGATAAGGTTGAAAAAGACCAAAGCATCATTGTGGTTGAATCTGACAAAGCAACGGTTGAAGTACCAAGCACAGCAACAGGCGTAATCACTGCGATTCATGTAACTTTAGGTCAAAACGTATCTGAAGGCATTGCTTTAGTCACGATTGAAGCGATGGGTCAAGCGGCACCAGTTGCTGCTGCACCTGCGCCTGTACAAGCGCCAGCAAAAGCTGAAGCACCGAAAGCAGCTACTGCACCTGCACAAGCGCCAGCACCTTCGGCAGATAAACTGACCAAAGAACAAAATGCAGCCAATTCAAAAGTCTATGCAGGTCCTGCGGTACGTAAGCTTGCACGTGAATTAGGCGTAATTTTGGCAGAAGTGAAAGCATCTGGCCCACATGCACGTTTAATGAAAGAAGACTTATTTGCTTATGTTAAAACGCGTCTGACTGCACCAGCACCTGCTGCTGCTCCAGTGGCGGCTGCGGTTGCTGCTGGCTTACCAAAACTACCAAGTTTTGATGCCTTTGGTGGTGTGGAAGAAAAAGCGTTGACGCGTTTACAACAAGTGTCAATTCCGCAGTTGTCTTTAAACAACTACATTCCACAAGTGACCCAGTTTGATTTAGCAGACATCACTGAGCTTGAAGCATGGCGTAATGATCTTAAAGGCAACTTTAAGAAACAAGGCGTGAGCCTGACCATTATGGCGTTCATCATTAAAGCAGTTGCACACTTGCTTAAAGAAGAGCGTGAGTTTGCAGGTCACTTAGCTGATGATGGTAAATCTGTATTGTTACGTAACGAAATTCATATGGGTATTGCAGTAGCAACTCCAGATGGTTTGACCGTACCTGTACTGCGTAACCCAGACCAAAAATCAATTAAGCAAATTGCGGTTGAATTGGGTGAGCTAGGTCAAAAAGCACGTGATAAGAAATTATCGCCAAAAGACCTACAAGGTGCAAACTTCACCATTTCAAGCCTTGGTGCAATTGGTGGTACAGCATTTACCCCACTTGTAAACTGGCCTCAAGTTGCAATCTTAGGTATTTCACCTGCAACAATGCAACCGGTTTGGAATGGGCAAGGTTTTGATCCGAAGCTTATGCTTCCGCTTTCATTGTCATACGATCACCGTGTGATTAATGGTGCGGATGCGGCACGCTTTACCAATAAGTTAACTAAACTTCTTAAAGACATTCGTACTTTGTTGATCTAAGCCCTCTTTGTATTTCTCCCAGAGGGAGAAAGAAAAAAGAGACAAACCCTGCTACGGCAGGGTTTTTTTATTGTCATTTGTAAATCCAGTTTAAGTTGACTATAATCAAAGCACTTCATTGGGGAGTAGCCGCCTTTTGCGCAAAGCAAAAGGGTGATGGTCAACATATTTGCTCTAAACCGAGCATGGTCATCATAGCAAAGAACCAAATGGGCTTTAATTAAGCTTTCTTTTGTTGGCAAGACCTTTGATTTATCACTCTGCAGATTTTGGCTAGCAGGAGGGATAGGTCATTGGTATGTATGCTAGCCAGAGAAAAACATCATGTATGAGTTCTTACTCTCAACTGCCATTGTCGCGCTTGCTGAAATGGGTGATAAAACCCAACTCTTAGCGCTGTTACTTGCTGCACGTTATCAAAAACCTATTCCTATTTTAATTGCCATTTTACTTGCGACCATTATTAATCATGGTTTGTCGGCGGCTTTAGGGCAATGGGTCACGACTGTCATTAGCCCTGAAATTTTACTGTGGATTATTTCACTTGGCTTTATTGCTATGGCACTGTGGATGCTTGTGCCAGATGAGCTAGACGATGAAACTGAAAGCATTAATAAATGGCAGCGTTATGGCGTATTTGGTGCAACCTTTATTTTATTTTTCTTAGCCGAAATTGGTGATAAAACCCAAATTGCCACCGTGGCCTTGGCTGCGCGTTTTGATAGTTTGGTTTGGGTTATGCTCGGTACTACTTTAGGTATGATGTTGGCCAATGCCCCTGCGGTATTTATTGGCAATAAACTTGCCGACAAGCTGCCAATTTCCTTAATTCATAAAGTCAGTGCTGTGATCTTTTTAAGCATTGGTGTTTGGACCTTGTTGCAGTACTACTTTTTTTAAATAAAAGCGCATAACCGATGCAAAAATCTGTGTCAGGTTATGCATATCTATTGTAGTTACTGCCGAATTACACCTTTGTCGTGATTGTAACTTGCAAGAAAAGCATATATTTTGTGTGGAATTAATATAAACAATGCAAAACATCCTGCAAAGGGGATTTACATGGCACTTGAACGTACCACTTCACAAGTCTTATTTGATAATGGCACCCATAAATGTATTAGCTTTACAAGCCTTGTGCAGGGTGAGGGTATTCAAGCTAATCAATTTTTGATTATTGACCATGGACGTGCTGCCGTGCTTGATCCGGGCGGTGATTTAACCTATGTGCCACTGACTATGGAACTCAGCCGCTATACCAAGCTGAAGAACCTAGATTACGTCATGGCATCGCATCAAGACCCCGATATTATTACCTCTATGCCGCGTTGGTTGGTGTATACCGATGCCAAGATTGTTGCTTCTAAACTGTGGGCGCGCTTTTTACCGCATTTAAACTCAGCTTTTATGACCGACCGTATGAAAGGTAATTGGCTGGATCGTTTGATTGAACTGCCTGATCCAGGCCAAGTGATTCCTTTGGGTGAATCTTCAATTGTGGCTGTGCCGGCGCATTTTCTACATTCAGTGGGTAATTTTCAGTTTTATGATCCACTGGCAAAAATCTTATTTTCAGGCGATATGGGCGCATCGATTGTCGAAGATGGTAAAGCCATTGTAGAAGACTTTGATATGCACATTGCCAAGATGAAAGGTTTTCATCAGCGTTATATGTGCTGCAATAAGGTGATTCGCTTATGGGTGAATATGGTACGTACTATGGATGTAGACATGATTGTGCCACAGCATGGTTTACCTTTTGTGGGCAAAGCCAAAGTCAATCAATTTTTAGATTGGGTCGAAACACTTGAATGTGGTACCGATTTAATGGATGAAAGCGTTTTTAGCTATCCGTACTAAGACCAATAGATCATAAAAAAATATTGATTGAGAAAAACAGTTTTTTTAAACTTTTCCGTCCAAGAAGTTGCAGACGAAAAGAGCTAAAAAAATGTTATCGCAATCGGTAAGCGAAGATTCATGTTTGAGTTGTGGTGCGTGTTGTGCGCACTTTCGTGTTTCTTTTTATTGGGCAGAGGGTTTAAATCTGCCTGAGCATTACACAGAACCGGTAACTCCTGTATATAGCTGTATGGTAGGCACCAATCAGGCCAAGCCGCGCTGTATTGCATTACAAGGTGACATTGGCGTAGCGGTAAGTTGTGGCGTATACAGTGTTCGTAGCTCAAGCTGCCAAGAAGTACAAGCAGGCGATGCACAGTGTAATAAAGCCCGTGCGGTGCACAACATGATCCCATTGATCAATATTGATACACGCCCTGCCACCAACGATGAAGATTTCGATCAAGTATGTTAAATTTAAGGGCAAAGCTTGCTTTGCCCTTGGCTAAATTGAAAAAAGAATGAAAAAGACCATCAGAAATAAGGGTTTGTTTTAACTAAACTTATAAACTATTCAGCAAGATAGAATTATTTTTCGACTCTTTATGTAAATTTAAATGAATAAAAGCCAAAATTTTGTTTATAATAGCGCACGGAAATTACCAGTGAGACTGTTATGTTGACCATCGTTCAAGACGCGTTAACCTTCGATGATGTCCTATTACTCCCTGCCTACTCTACTGTCCTCCCAAAAGATGTCTCGCTAAAGACACGTTTAACTCGCGGCATTGAATTAAATATCCCACTTGTTTCAGCAGCGATGGATACTGTGACTGAATCTCGTATGGCGATTGCAATGGCGCAAAACGGCGGTATCGGTATTTTGCACAAAAACATGGATATTGCTGCACAAGCTGCAGAAGTACGCCGTGTGAAAAAATTTGAAGCGGGTATGGTCAAAGACCCGATTACTGTAACGCCTGAAACAACTGTTCGTGAGTTAATGGCCTTAACTCAAGCCAACAATATCAGCGGTGTACCTGTTGTTAAAGATGGTAAAGTTGTTGGGATCGTAACAGGTCGTGATACACGTTTTGAAACCAATTTAGAACAACCTGTAAGCAACATCATGACCGGTCAAGACCGTCTTGTGACTGTGCGTGAAGGCGAATCTAAAGAAAACATCCAAGCTCTATTACAACAACATCGCATTGAAAAAGTGATTGTGGTGGGCGCCAACAACGAGCTTAAAGGTTTAATTACAGTGACGGATTTCCGCAAAGCGGAATTGTATCCAAACAGCTGTAAAGATGACTTAGGTCGTTTACGTGTGGGTGCGGCTGTAGGTACAGGCGTAGAAACACCAAGCCGTGTTGAAGCATTGGTTGAAGCAGGTGTGGATGCAATTGTAGTAGATACAGCACATGGTCACTCAGCAGGTGTAATTGAGCGTGTACGTTGGGTTAAAGCCAACTATCCACAAGTTCAAGTGATTGGCGGTAACATTGCAACAGGTGATGCAGCGCTTGCTTTACTTGATGCGGGTGCTGATGCTGTTAAAGTGGGTATCGGTCCTGGTTCAATTTGTACCACGCGTATTGTTGCTGGTATTGGTATGCCACAAATTTCAGCAATTGATGCTGTGGCAAATGCACTTAAAGAACAAATTCCATTGATCGCAGATGGTGGTATTCGCTTCTCTGGCGATATGGCCAAAGCCATTGGCGCAGGTGCAAGCACCATCATGGTTGGTTCATTGATGGCGGGTACTGAAGAAGCACCGGGCGAAGTTGAATTCTTCCAAGGTCGTTACTACAAAGCATACCGTGGTATGGGTTCATTAGGTGCGATGGCAGGTTCTACAGGTTCTGCTGACCGTTACTTCCAAGATGCCAAAGCAGGCGCTGAAAAGTTAGTGCCTGAAGGTATTGAAGGTCGTGTACCGTACAAAGGCCCAATGGGCAATATCGTACATCAAATGATGGGTGGGTTACGTTCATCTATGGGCTATACCGGTTCTGCAACGATTAACGATCTTCGTCAAAATGCGAAATTCGTGAAAATCACCGCAGCAGGTATGTCTGAATCACATGTACATGATGTAACGATTACCAAAGAAGCACCAAATTATCGCGTAGGTTAATGTGTTAACTTAACCTAGAGATTGAAAAAGCCGTCATAAAATGACGGCTTTTTTACATTTTGGTGATAAAGTATTTGCCATTAAAAACCAAGTGCTGCCCAATATGCAGCAATAAAAATATAGCGAGCAGAATATGAGTTATTTTGGAACAGATGGTATTCGTGGTAAGTTTGGTGTTTTACCCATTACCCCTGAATTTGCTTTAAAATTAGGTTTTGCCGCGGGTAAAGTATTAAAACGTAACAGTAAAAAGAAAAAACCTATTGTGGTGATGGGTAAAGACACCCGCTTATCAGGTTATATTTTAGAAGCTGCTCTACAAGCAGGTCTAAATGCCGCTGGGGTCTATGTACATTTGTTGGGTCCGTTACCTACCCCTGCGATTGCCCATTTAACCCGTGCTTTACATGCAAGTTTAGGTATTGTGATTTCAGCATCGCATAACCCGTATTTTGATAATGGCATTAAGTTCTTCTCAGCTGAAGGCAAAAAACTACCTGATAGCTTACAAGAAGAAATTAATCAAGAACTTGAAAAAGACTTGATCATTGAAGATACCGCCAACTTAGGTAAAAGCGTACGCGTTAAAGATGCCAACGGTCGTTACATTGAATTTTGTAAGTCAACTTTCCCGTACCATTTAGATTTGCATGATCTTAAAATCGTGGTGGATTGTGCCAATGGCTCAGCCTACAGCGTAGGTCCTGCTGTGTTCCGTGAGCTAGGCGCTAAAGTCATTGCCATCTTTAATGAGCCTGACGGTTTAAACATTAATGAAAACTGTGGTTCAACCCATCCTGAAAACCTAAAAGCTGCTGTGCTTGAACATCAAGCCGACTTAGGTATTGCCTTTGATGGTGATGCAGATCGTGTGATTATGATTGACCAAAACGGTCAAGAAATCACAGGTGACCATATTTTGTATATTTTAGCCACTAAAGCGACGCAAAAACCTGCGGGTATTGTGGGCACTCTCATGAGCAATATGGCTTTAGAATTGGCTTTAGAGCAAGAAAATGTGCCATTTATACGTGCTAAAGTCGGTGACCGTTATGTATTACAAGGCTTAGAGCAACATGCTTGGGTAACTGGTGGTGAGCCATCAGGTCATATCCTCACTTTAGATAAGAGCACCACAGGCGATGCGATTATTGCAGCATTGCAAGTATTAACTGTAATGATCGAGCGTCAGCAAAGTTTAGCTGAATTGGTCGCTGACTTTAAACTATTGCCAAATGTATTGGTCAATGTGCGTTTAGATGCCATGTTTGACCCTTACAACGTGCCGGCTTTGGTGACTGAATTTAACCAAGCTGAACAACAGCTTAAAGGTCGTGGTCGTTTGTTAATTCGTAAATCAGGTACAGAACCTGTGATTCGCGTGATGGTTGAAGGTGATGACTTAGCCGAAGTCACCGCTTTAGCTAATCATTTAGCGGACGCTGTACGTAGCAACGCTGCTTAAGGAAATCTCATGACTGATGTAATTAAAGATTTAAGTGAACTGCGTTTAAGCTATCAAAAAGGTGAGTTGCATGAAGGTCAAGTTCACACTGACCCACATCAACAGTTTTTACAGTGGTTTAACCAAGCCTTATCGGCACAATTACATGAACCATATGCTATGTCGATTGCAACAGCTGATGTTCGTGGTCGTCCACATGTACGTACTGTATTGTTACGTGGGGCAACGGATCTAGGTTATGACTTTTATACCAATTATGATAGTCAAAAAGGCTTAGATTTAGCTGCCAATCCTTATGCAGAGATTTTATTTTACTGGCCTGAACTTGAACGTCAGGTGCGTATCTCAGGCGGTGTAGAGAAAATTTCTGAGCAAGAATCAACAGATTACTATCATAAGCGCCCGCGCGAAAGCCAAATTGCAGCGCATATTAGTACCCCGCAAAGTGGTGTAATTGCCAGTCGTGAAGAGCTGCAAGATCGCTTCCAAACTTTGCAAGAGCAAGTGGCAAGCCAAGCTCAATTGCCAAAACCTGAATTTTGGGGTGGCTATCGTTTAGTGCCTGAGCACTATGAGTTTTGGCAAGGCCGACCAAATCGCTTACATGATCGGGTAATTTATGAAAGAATTGAAGGCAACTGGAAGCTACAACGTCTGATGCCTTAAATGACCAAGATCCTTGTTCAACAACGCCCATTTCTAACACGCCCTGAAAATTTTCAGGGCGTGTCGCCTTTGGTGGCTAAAATCTTAGCGCGCCGTGGGGTGCAGTCCACTCAAGAGTTAGAACTTAAACTTAAACATTTACTTGCACCCACCATGTTAGGTTTAGCAGAAGCGATTGCTTTAATGGATCAAGCCATTGATCAACAGCAAAAAATTGTGATTGTGGGTGATTATGATGCCGATGGCGCAACCAGTACTACATTGATGCTGCTTGCTTTACGCCAAATGGGTGCTGATGTTGAATATTTAGTACCAGATCGTTTTAAGTATGGTTATGGCTTAACACCTGCCATTGCCGATTTAGCCTTTGCAAAATTTACGCCTGATCTATTAATTACTGTCGATAACGGTATTTCAAGCCATGAAGGTGTGCAACAAGCGCAAGATCATGGCATGCAAGTGATTATCACCGATCATCACCTGACCACTAAACCGACCCCGCAAGCTGAAGCTGTAGTGAATCCCAATCAATTAGGTTGTACTTTTCCGAGTAAAGCCTTAGCCGGGGTGGGGGTAGCTTTTTATGTGTTGGCAAATTTATCCAGTCAACGTAAACAACAAGGCAAAAGCCATGTGGCGATGGTGCAGTATTTAGATTTGGTGGCTTTAGGCACATATGCAGATGTGGCAAGTTTAGATTATAACAACCGTATTTTAATTGATGCCGGTTTACAGCGTATTCGTCAGCAGCAATGTCGCCCGGGTATTTTGGCATTACTTGATTTAGCTAAACGTGATGCCGCGCATCTGTCAGCATCTGATTTAGGCTTTGTGATTGGTCCAAGAATTAATGCTGCTGGACGCATGGAAACCATGGATATCGGCATTGAGTGTTTGTTGGCGCCAAGTTTAGAACAAGCCTATCCATTAGCTGAGCAACTGACCCAATTAAACCTAGAACGACGTCAAGTAGAAGGCAAAATCAAACAAGATGCAATGACCGCCCTTGAGCAAATTGAGCTTGATCAAGCGCATTTACCACATGCTTTAGTGTTGTTTGAACCACACTGGCATCAAGGCGTAATTGGCATTGTAGCAGGGCGTTTAAAAGAGCAGTTTCATCGCCCAAGTATTGTTTTTGCCTGTGATGAAGATGGGGTGCATATTAAAGGTTCAGCACGTTCTATTGACGGCATTCATATTCGTGATGCGATTGAACTGCTTGCAGAGCAAAATCCACACTTAGTTACGCATTTTGGTGGACATGCAGCGGCAGCAGGATTGACCATTAAAAAGCAACATTTTGCTGAGTTTAAGACACGTTTTGAAGCTTTAATTGCCACTTATGAAGCAGAATTGTTTCAAGCAGTATTATGGACCGATGGTGAATTGAGCACGCAAGAGCTCACTTTAAATACAGTTGATTTACTAAAAAATTTAAGTCCTTGGGGACAAAAATTCCCAAGTCCTGTGTTTGAGGGGACTTTTAAAATTGTGGATTTTCGTTGGTTAAAAGAAGTGCATTTAAAGCTACGTTTAGCTGTAGAACATGGACAGGTGCTCGAAGCGATTGCATTTAATGCAGCAAGCAAATATGAATTTGATCCTATGCAAGATCAGGTACATTTAGTTTATGAACTTGATCGGAATGAATTTAATGGGCAGGTGAGTTTACAGCTTAAAGTTATTCACTTAAGCCAATAAAAAAACCGCGCCATGGCGCGGTTTTTTTGAATTTAATGTGGAGTCAATGCTTAGAAACGATATTTCGCAGCCAGACCAAACTTGTTGTAGTCAACTGTATTGACTTCACCAAAACCTACACGACCTTCAACACTTAATTGAGGATTAAAGAACTTACGGGCTTTAATGCCAAGTTCGCTGCTTTCTTGTAGGTCATTATCAGTATAATCAGCACCAACACTAAAGGTTTTGTCGATGTAGTAATCACCGGCAATACGGTATTCATCTAGATCACCAAATGCAGCACCGGCTTCTAAATTAATATCTTTACCATTGCTTAATGTAGTTACATATTTAGCACGTAATGTTGGATCTGTACCATCTGTAAAGTCATTGTCATAGCCTTTAAGACCTGCAGCAACTAACAAACCTGGAGCAAAGAAATAACCGACTTCAGCACCAAAGGTTGTGGTATCTACATCTGCATAACCACGCTCTTCTACGTCTGTACGACCAAGATTAGCACTTAAATAAAAATCAGAATTTGGTACAAAGTATTCACCTGCAACACCGTATTTGGTTTCTTCTGCAGCGCCTACATCATCAAATTGAACATGCGCACTCACGTTGCTTGCACGATCTAGATAAGCAGCTTCAGCCAGTGGAGCATCGCGTGTTTGAACAGGGTTAAAGTAGTAAGTACCATTTAAACCATAAGATTCGCCTGAACTACCGCGATCTGGGTCAACATAACCTAAAGAGCCGCCAACTTCAGCTTGGTAAGCATGTGTTGCTGTGCCTGTGAATGCAATAGCGGAAAGAAGTGCAGATGCAATTGCTAATTTTTTCATGGATGTCCACCCCTCTGAAACTGATTAAAATAATAAATTTCTTGTTACAAGTTTTAGTCTAGAGCATATTCAAATATCGTCAATCTCTGCAAAGTTACCGTTTTGTGAACTTGGTAATGTTATGTAAATTAATTTTTATTAGGCTTTGATTTTTATTGATTTATTTTTTGACTGGCTTTTATTTAAAGATGTATTTTTTATTTGAAATTGTAAGAATTCACGTAAATTATGCGCATTTGTATCTAATTAAGAATAAATTATGAAGACAACAACAGTTAAAATTACGGCTAAATTAGCAAATGTTGCATCTGCCGCCTATTTAAAAATCTAAAAGGTGGCTGTGCTATAATCTTTGGCTATTTAACGCTTACATTTGTTTGAGAGACGAACGTGGAAATTAATCCTTATCTAGTACAGCTAAAAGACTTAAACGACCGTGGTCAAACACTACGGGGGTATCTTTGACTACGATCTAAAGAAAGAGCGTTTAGAAGAGGTTCTACGCGAGTTAGAAGATCCTGCGATTTGGAATGATCAAAGTCGTGCTCAAGCCATGGCCAAAGAAAAAGGCGAGCTTGAAAACGTACTCAATGTGCTGGATGGTTTAACCAACCAACTTGAAGATGCACAAGCCATGCTTGATTTGGCGGTTGAAGCAGATGAAGAAGAAATGTTGGCTGACGTACAAGCAGAGCTCAGCGCTGCTGAAGAAGAGTTGGCTAAACTTGAATTCCGTCGTATGTTTAGTAACCCGATGGATCCAAACCCATGTTATGTGGAAATTCAAGCCGGTTCTGGTGGTACAGAAGCACAAGATTGGGCATCTATGCTGCTACGTATGTATTTACGTTGGATCGAGCGTCATGGCTTTAAAGCTGAAGTGATGGAAGAATCTGATGGTGATGTGGCTGGTCTTAAGTCAGCGACTATTCGTGTAGAAGGCGAGTATGCATACGGTTGGTTACGTACCGAATCTGGTGTACATCGTCTAGTGCGTAAATCACCATTTGACTCAGGTAACCGTCGTCATACTTCATTCTCTGCGGTGTTTGTGTCGCCTGAAGTGGATGACAATATTGAAATTGATATTAATCCGGCCGACGTACGTACCGATACTTATCGTGCCTCAGGGGCAGGTGGTCAGCATATTAACAAAACTGACTCTGCGGTACGTTTAACGCATGCACCAACCGGTATTGTTGTGGCATGTCAGAACCAACGTTCACAGCACGCTAACCGTGACCATGCTTGGAAGCAATTACGTGCAAAATTGTACGAATTGGAAATGAAAAAACGTACCGATGCCGCTCAAGCCTTAGAAGATACCAAGTCTGATATTGGTTGGGGCAGCCAAATTCGTTCATACGTTTTAGATGACTCACGTATTAAAGACTTACGTACTGGTGTAGAAAACTCCAACACAGGTGCAGTTTTAGATGGTGACTTAGATAAGTTTATTGAAGCCAGCTTAAAACAAGGTCTATAAGTTTTTTCAAGGGTCTAATGCAGTGTTTTGATGGTTTATCGTAAAAAATAGATATTAATATCTAAAAAATACGATATATTAATACAACGCTGAATTAGGCCTTTGTGTAATGTGAAGAGGGTCTATGTCTATGGATGTTGATTTAATCTTTAAAGCCTTAGCGAATCCCACGCGACGGCAGATTTTAATGTGGCTTAAAGACCCAGCAGCATATTTACCGGCTGAAGAGTGTGGTCATTTTGAACGTGGTGTGTGTGCAGGGCAAATTGAGCGCCTTGGCAATGTATCCCAGTCGACCATGTCAAATCATTTGTCGGTATTACAGCAAGCAGGTTTAATCCAAGCACAAAAGCATGGGCAATGGTCGTATTTTTCTCGTAACGAAGCCTTAATTCAGCACTATATTAATCATTTACAACACTCACTTTAAATTGAGTGATGAGGTAATTATGGCTGAATTCAATGCTCCTTTAACGCTTGGCGATCTTAAATTAAAAAACCGTGTGGTCATGGCACCATTAACCCGTAGCCGTGCGACCAAAGACCGTGTACCAACAGCAATGATGGCGGAGTACTATGCTCAACGTGCCAGTGCCGGTTTAATTATTGCTGAAGCCACGGTAATTTCAGAACAAGCCAATGGTTACTTAAATACCCCTGGGCTATTTAACCAAGCTCAAGTTGAGGGTTGGAAATTATTGACCGATGCTGTACATGCTAAAGGCAGCTTAATTGTGTCACAGCTTTGGCATGTGGGGCGTGTATCACATCCAGATTTACTCAATGGCGAAATACCTGTGTCAGCCAGTCAGGTACAACAAGCCGGTTACGTGAGTTTACTGCGTCCAAAACGTGAATATGTTGCACCGCGTCCATTAGATGTATCTGAAATTCAGGCCATTGTTGCACAATACAAACAAGCTGCAATTTATGCCAAAGAAGCAGGCTTTGATGGTGTAGAGGTACATGCAGCCAATGGTTATTTATTAGATCAATTCTTACAAAGCACAACCAACTTACGTGATGACCAATATGGTGGTTCAGTTGAAAATCGTGCTCGCTTCTTACTGGAAGTGGTCGATGCTTTAATTGAAGTGTGGGGTGCAGGGCGTGTTGGTGTACATTTAGCTCCACGTGGTGATGAGCACGATATGGGCGATGCGGCTCCACGTGAAACCTTTGGTTATGTGATGGAGGAGTTAGGCAAGCGTAATATTGCTTTCTTCTTTACCCGTGAATACCTTGCCGAAGACAGTATTTCTGAGTATATGAAACAGCGCTCTAATGGGGTGCCATATATTGCCAATATGCGTTTAAGCCGTGCCGATGCGATTGAATTATTAGCTTCAGGCAAAGCCGATGCAGTGTCGTTTGGTAAAGCCTATATTGCCAATCCTGATTTATATGAGCGTTTATTATTAGATGCACCACTCAATGAATTAAAGCTTGAAAATATGATTGGGACTGATGTAGCAGAAGGCTATATCGACTATCCAAGCTTAAACTAAATTAAAATTATAAAATTAAAAGCGTCAAGATTTTACTTGGCGCTTTTTTGTTTTTATTCAGGTACTTAATTAATTTTTGTGAGCCCAATTTTGTTATATTAACACCTCAGCAAAGCGTCATTTAAGCTTACTTAACCCGAATCCTGTTTAAGCCAATGACTTTATAATTTGAATTTTTGGCTTATTCTGCTGAGTTAATTGGTAT
>NZ_CANQLZ010000012.1 GCF_947624825.1 uncultured Acinetobacter sp. | reverse complement strand
ATCGAACTCCTGACCTCTACAATGCCATTGTAGCGCTCTACCAACTGAGCTATGACCCCAGTCTGTGTGGTGGCTATATTAAGGATTTCACCACCACACGTCAATATGTTTTTTTACTTAAGCTTCATCAACCGCTTCATTTTTAGGCAATTGTAAGCTTTGATTGAGTTTTTCCCACACTTTAAGCTCTTTTTTGCTTGGACCACCCACAATATCTAAAGCATGACGTAAACGTGCAAAGGTTAAATCAGGACCAATCGTTACCATGGTTTGCATAACAGGCGTAGATGCGGTTGAACCGGCAATCGCAATAAAGAACGCAGGCATGAAATCACGCAGTTTAATTTCCATTTGTGCCGCTAAGTCCATTAAGGTTTGGCTAACGGTGTCATTGTTCCATGTAAACATGTTTTCTAAACGCCAAATGGCAAACTGTAAGCTTTGACGCACTTGCTCTTCAGACAGTTTTTTACTTTCAAATTGCTCTTTAGACAGCGTAGGGAAGTGATTGAAGTAATGCGCTGACCAATTTACCGCTTCAGACAGTAAATTAATACGTGGCTGAATTGCTGCTGCAATCTGTTCTAAAGTTTGGCGATCTGCTTTCCAAGCCAATAAAGTATCTAGCAATTCGCTTGGCGTTAAACCTTTGATCCACTGACCATTGAGCCAATTGAGTTTTTCAACATCAAAAATTGGGCCACCTAAAGAGACACGTTGAATGTCAAAGTTCTCAATCATCTCGGCAAGGGTGAATTTTTCACGCTCATCCGGCATTGACCAACCCATACGACCCAAATAGTTAAGTAACGCTTCAGGCAGTACGCCAATGTCTTTGTAATAGTTAATTGAGGTTGGGTTTTTACGTTTAGACAGTTTTGATTTGTCAGGGTTACGTAATAAAGGCATGTGGCACAGCACCGGCATATTCCAACCAAAGTACTGGTACAGTAATTGGTGTTTAGGTGCAGATGGTAACCACTCTTCACCACGGAACACATGGGTGATTTCCATTAAATGGTCATCGACCACATTGGCCAAATGGTAAGTCGGTAAGCCATCAGTTTTGAGGAGCACTTGCATGTCGACTTGTGCCCATGGAATTTCCACTTCGCCACGTAGTAAGTCATCAATCTTACAAGTACCTTCAGTTGGCACTTTCATACGAATCACATGCGGTTCGCCTGCAGCAAGACGGCTTTGTATTTCTTCTTGTGACAAGAGTAAACCACGGCCGTCATAGCGAGGGCTTTCACCGCGTGCTTGTTGCTCAATACGCATTTGATCTAACTCTTCCGCAGTTGCGAAACAGTAGAATGCATGACCTTTTTCAATCAGTTCTAAAGCGTATTGCTTATAAATATGCATACGTTCAGATTGACGATAAGGCGCGTGTGGACCGCCAACATCTGGACCTTCTGACCAATTTAGACCTAACCAACGCAGCGAATCCAAAATCATTTTTTCAGATTCAGGGGTTGAGCGTAATTGATCGGTATCTTCAATACGTAAAATGAATTCCCCACCGTGCTGTTTAGCATAGCAGAGGTTAAACAATGCGATATAAGCAGTCCCTACGTGTGGAAAACCGGTAGGAGATGGGGCAATACGAGTACGAACGGTCATAACACTCTTTGTCTTTAGAAAAGTAACTAAAGACCATTATAACGAAAAAGCCCAATTACATTGCTGTTAATTGGGCTCAAATTCATAAAGCACACGCAAAAGGGCAACGCGCGCTTGGTGCTTTATTTTAAGAATTAGAACTAAACAAAGACTGCACAAAACGTGAAAAACTTTGGTTTTGCGCCGCTAAAATACTTTGGCTTGGCTTGTTTTTCATACTGGTAACTAATTTTAGGTTGCTGCCATTTAACTCAGGATTTTCCTGTTTTTGGGTTAAGGCTTTTTCAATCAAGCTTTGCTCAGGTGATTTGGCTTTTGCTTGGGCATTACCTTTTAAGCTGGCTGCGTGAGCATTTGAAAATACACACAGTGACAGTGTAACAATAGCAATATGTTTAAACATGGATGTCCCCTTTTTTGACATAAAGTAAAGCTTGTTTTAAATCTTGATACAATGGCACTGAATTACAATCAATAGACATTGTTCAACTTAAACTTACCGATTGCGTATAGACATTATTATTAGCAAACAAGTATGAAGATTAAGTGAAGACAAGCATATTTAGCCTTTAGTTAATCAATAATTGAACAAAGATGCAAATACAGGGTTTAGCTTAATTTTATATAAATGTTACCAAAATTAAGCTAAAACGACCTAGCAATGCATGTTTTAATAGAATGATAAATTTGAATATATCTTTTATGCATATGTTATGCATAAAAAGCTATATAAGAATCAATGAATGAAAATCCCAATAAAAAACAGTTTTTTAAGCAAAAATCGAGCGATTTTTTAACCAAAACCATCACATGCGTTAGTTTGCGATTTATGAATACATTTCATATATTTAGCACTAATATAGATAACGGATTTAATGCTGTCATGAAAACTCAATTGAAGTCTTTAGTTGGCGCAGCGCTATTATTAGGTAGCTTCGCTTTTGGCACCTCTGCTCAGGCAGCAGACCGTGAATTTTTAAACGTTTCTTATGATGCAACACGTGAATTCTATGACGAATTTAACAAGTCATTTGGTCAATATTGGCAAAGTAAAACCGGTCTTTCGGTTGCATTTAAACAATCACATGGTGGTTCGGGTAAACAAGCACGCTCTGTGGTAGATGGCTTAAAAGGCGACGTGGTGACCTTAGCACTTGCCAATGACATTGAAGAAATTGTTAAATCAGGTCAAATCCAACCAGGTTGGCAAAAAGAGTTTAAACATAACTCAGCGCCATATACCTCAGCGATTGTATTTATGGTACGTAAAGGCAATCCTAAGGGCATTAAAGATTGGTCAGATTTAACCAAACCGGGTGTGCAAATTATTACCCCTAACCCAAAAACTGGTGGTTTACCACGTTGGGTTTATTTATCGGCTTGGGGTTATGCACTTAAACAACCTGGTGGTAATGAAGCCAAAGCCAAAGAGTTTGTGGGCAAGATGTACCATAACGTAAAAGTCATGGACTCAGCAGCACGTGCCTCAATGACCACATTTGCCGAGCGTGGTATTGGTGATGTGTTATTGACTTGGGAAAACGAAGCTTTAGTCACGCAAAAAGCGTTAGGTAAAGCCAAATTTGATATCATTTATCCATCAATGACCATTTTAACTGAACCATCTGTTGCGATTGTGGATAAAACAGTTGAGCGAAATGGCAATAAATGGTTAGCACAAGGTTATATCAACTATTTGTATTCACCATTGGGTCAAGACATGGCAGCACGTCATTTCTATCGTCCACGTAATGCAGAAATTTTGGCTCAGTATTCGCATCAATTTCCAAAACTAAAAACCTTTACCATTGATGAAGTATTTGGTGGTTGGGCAAAAGCACAACAAACTCACTTTGCAAATGGCGCAATCTTCGATCAAATTTATAACTCGAAGCGTTAATCAAAGCGTAAAAAAGCCCCATTTGGGGGCTTTTTTGCATTTAAAACGGTTTTCTCTATGATAAATAAAAATTCCCTACAAAAAGTCGTTTGGCGCTTGGCTTAAATCAGGTGATAATGCACAGTTACAATTGTGTTAAATTTTAAAAGAGTGCTATGTCCCATATTTCTGTATTACTTCACGAAACTGTTGATGCCTTGTTGGCAGAGCGCAATACAGGAATTTATGTAGACGGTACTTTTGGTCGTGGTGGTCACACCCGTTTATTGCTGTCTAAACTTGATGCCAATGCCAAAGTCTATGGTTTTGATAAAGACCCACAAGCTTTAGAAACAGCACGTCAACTTGAGCAAGAAGATTCACGCTTTGAAATTATTCATGCCAGTTTTGCAGATTTAAAACAAGAGCTTGCTGCGCGTGGTGTGGATTTTGTGGATGGCGTCATGGCAGATTTAGGCGTGTCATCTCCACAATTGGACCAAGCTGATCGTGGTTTTAGCTTTATGCACAGTGGTCCATTGGATATGCGTATGGATAACTCTAAAGGTCCAACGGCAGCCGAGTGGTTAGTGAACATTGAAGAAGAACAATTGGCCAACGTGATTTATCAATATGGTGAAGAACGTTATAGCCGCCGTATTGCTAAAGCCATTAAAAATGCCGGTTATATTGCAACGACTGGCGAGTTGGCTGAAATTGTAAAAGTGGCGCATCCAAAATGGGAAAAAAATAAGCATGCCGCTACGCGTACTTTCCAAGCCATTCGTATTGCCATTAATAAAGAATTAGAAGATGTAGAGGTATTTTTACCGCAAGCGGTTGAAGTACTTAAACCAAAAGCGCGTCTAGCCGTGATTAGCTTTCATTCGCTTGAAGATCGTTTAATTAAGCAATTTATTCAAAAAGAATCAACGCTGCCTGAAGATCATGGTTGGGGGTTGCCGCAGCAACAACAAGATAACCGTCGTTTAAAGAAAGTGGACCGTGTGAAGGCTAGTGAAGCAGAAGTCAAAGCCAATCCACGTTCACGTAGTGCATGGTTACGTGTAGCAGAACGTTTAGCAAATAAAGGCGAGTAATGAAAAACCAAGAGCAAACTCTCGACAGCGAATCCAAATTGCCGCTCAAGCGCAATCTTAGCTATGCGCTGTTGGTGGTCTTGGTCTTTATGAGTGCGATGATGGTGGTGTTTCAAGTATTTGAATATCGTCACGATTATCGCCAACTCAGCAGTTTAAACCGCGACAAAGAAGCTTTAAATGCAGAATGGGGGCGTTTGCTAATTGAGCAACAAACCTTTGGGGCAACCGCGCAAATTGGTACGCGCGCGGTCACTCAATTACGCATGTACTCACCTCCGGCAGCACAAACTGTCGTGATTTCTTTACCGATGAACCCTGAACAGAAATAATAAGCATGGCCGATTCGCAAAAAAAACCAACACGTAAAAAAAAGCAGTCTATTACCGAAAAAAACACCTTAAGTATAGATATGTGGCGCTTCTACTTAATGTGGGGTGTGGTTTTGGCTGTTTTTGTGGTTTTATTAGGTCGTGCCTTTTATGTGCAGATTCTCAATAAAGAGTTTTTGCAAAATAAAGCCGATGCCAACATGGTGCGTACCGAAACCATTAAACCGATGCGTGGTGTGATTTACGATCGTCATGGCGTACCTCTTGCAATTAGTACCCCGATTATGAATGTGGTGATTGATCCACAAGATTATTTTAGCAATAAAAAAACCTATGACGACACCATGGCAAAGTTGGCGGTTGATCCTACCAATACCAAGTTAAAACGTCAGTTGCCTGAAAAAAATCTGAATTTAGATGAACTTGCCGATGCGGTAGGTATGGACCGTGCTGAATTACGTAAAAAAGTCTACGCACGTCCTAATTCACGTTATGTGGTGCTGAAAAAAGAAGTGCCACCGCCACAAGCACAAATGATTGTGCAGCGTAATTTCCAAGGCGTCTATACCGAGAAAAATTATAAACGTTACTATCCGCAGCCTCAGCCAAGTGCGCAAATTATTGGTTTAACCAATAGCGAAAGTACGGGGATTGAAGGTTTAGAAATGCAGCTGAATACGCGTCTAGCCGGTATGGCAGGTGAACAGCGTATTTTGCGTGACAAAAAAGGCAATCGTGTTAAAGATCCAGATATTTTACGTGAAGTTGAACATGGTGAAAATATCACCTTAAGTATCGATTCGCGTTTGCAATATATTATGTATCGTGAATTAACCGCAGCAGGTATCGCCAATAATGCGCGCTCAGCAACAGCAATTGCTGTAGATGTCAAAACTGGTGAAATTTTAGCGATGAGCAGTTGGCCATCGTATAACCCCAATGATAAAAAAGGCTTAGAAAACAAAGATGCCATGCGTAACCGTGGCGCTGTCGACTCATTTGAGCCAGGTTCTACCATGAAGCCTTTAACGGTGGCGATGGCCTTAGAAAGCGGTAAATATAATGTCAATAGTGTAGTCAATACTGCACCGGGCAATATGCGCGTGGGCAATCATACCATTCGTGATACGCATAACTATAGCGCCTTAACCTTAGGTGGGATTATTCAAAAATCATCTAACGTAGGTGTGGCTAAATTAGCCTTGTCTTTGCCTTATGAAACTTTACCCACTTTCTATAAGCGTTTAGGTTTTGGTCAGCGTTCAGCGGTCAAATTTCCTGGTGAAAGTGCAGGTTTAATTTTGCCACCAAGCAAATGGAATGTGTCGGAAGTGGCCACCATGTCCTATGGTTATGGTTTAAATGCCACGGTGCTACAGCTTGCTGATGCTTATGCCATGCTTGCCAACAAAGGTAAAAAAATGCCTTTAAGCTTGTATAAACTTGAAGGTTTGCCGCAAGGTGAGCAAGCTATTGATGCCAAAATTGCCGACCAAGTTATGTTGATGATGGAATCAGCTACCCAACCGGGTGGTACAGCAACGCGTGCCACCATTCCGGGGTATCGTGTGGCAGGTAAAACGGGTACAGCGCATAAATTACGTGCTGACCGTAAAGGCTATTCAACCAGTGAATACCGGGCTTTGTTTGCCGGTGTTGCACCGGTCAGTGACCCACGTTTAGCCATGGTGGTTGTGGTTGAAAATCCAAAAGGCAGCTACTACGGTGGTACTGTTTCTGCACCTGTATTTGCTCGCGTCATGCAAGAATCCTTACGTTTACTCAACGTTCCTTTAGATAAACCCTTAGAGAGCCACAAGCCCAAGTCATAGGTGAGCCATGTCAATTACATTTCAACAGCTGTATGCCACAGACCAAAGCGCTGCTTGGATGACACAATCCTTTCAGGGTTTCCAACTCGATAGTCGCAAAGTACAGCCAGGGCAAATTTTTATTGCCCTGACTAGTTTTTCACAGCCAGAAAAAACTACTGAATTTGCCCAAAAAGCACTAGATCAAGGTGCTTTAGCAGTTGTATCCGAAACAGATTTAGGGCTAATGCCAAGTTTTGTGGTGCCCAATGTCCGTCACCTTATGGGACAGTGGCAAAAACAATATTTACAAGCCATGCAACCGGTTCAAGCGGCACAAGTTCTAGCCGTTACAGGTACCAATGGTAAAACCACTATTTCACGTTTAGTGGCTGAATTGCTGATGTTGCAAGGTAAACAATGCGCTGTGATGGGCACCACCGGCAATGGAATTTTACCGAATTTAGAAGCGTCATCACACACCACCTTAGATGCACTCCATTTACAAACTGCGCTGCATGGTTATGCGTTACAAGGTGCTCAATTTGCTGCCATTGAAGCCAGTTCACATGGTTTAGAACAAGGTCGCTTAAATGGTTTAAACATTGAAATTGCAGCCTATAGCAATTTAAGTCGTGATCATTTGGACTATCACGGTACATTACAAGCTTATGCCGAAGCTAAAGCCATGCTATTTGCTTTTTCAAGCTTAAAAGTGGCAATCATTAATCTAGATGATGACTATGCAGCAACGATGTTAAACGTGGCTCAGCTTAATCCGGCACAGCCTAAAATTTTAAGCTATTCAACGCGTCAAGCAGCCGATTACCAAGTCAAAGACATTGTTTATAGTTTAAATGGCGCAAGCTTTAGCTTAGTCACGCAACAGGCTGAATTTAAAGTACACAGTCCATTATTGGGTCATTTTAATATTGAAAATCTTGTAGCAGCGCTGATTTGTGCTGAACAAGCCGGTTTTGCCTTGGCTGATTTAATTGCCACTGTGGCAAAACTCAAAGGTGCGCCGGGTCGTATGCAAGTGATTCGTGATGATACACGTTTATTTGTGGTGGATTACGCGCATACGCCAGATGCTTTAATTCAAGTGTTACAAACTTTAAAACGTCATGTGGCACAAGATTTATGGGCAGTGTTTGGCTGTGGTGGTGACCGTGATCGTGGTAAGCGCCCACTCATGACGCAAGCGGCTTTACAAGGTGCTGATATTGCACTACTTACCTCAGATAACCCACGTACTGAAGATCCTGAACAAATTTTTAATGATATGAAAACGGGTCTAGATTTTACAGCTCATCGTGTCCATGAAATTCATGATCGTCGTGAAGCGATTAAATTTGCAGTTAAACATGCCAAAGCCGGTGATATTGTGGTAATTGCAGGCAAAGGGCACGAAAATTATCAAGAAATTAACGGGGTACGTCATTGGTTTGATGACGTTGTCGAAGTGCAAGCTGCGCTTAATATGCCAAAGCAGGCCGATCGTGCCTACCCAGCACAATAGGAAAATAACATGCATACTTCAACCACCAGTACGGTCGCGTTAGAGCCGTGGACAGCAGAACAACTTGCCACTGCAACACAAGGATATTGGCATAATCACCAAGTACCTACCGGCAAAATTAAAAGAATTTTAACGGATTCTCGTCATGCCGAAACAGGCGATGCTTTTTTAGCACTCAAAGGCGAGCGTTTTGATGCGCATGATTTTATTGCACAAGTGGCCGAAACTGGCTGCCAAGTTGCGATTGTAAGTCAACCTGTTGATGTGGACATTTGCCAATTGGTGGTGAGTGATACACGTTTGGCTTTAGGCGCATTAGGTGCATACCGTCGTGAGCAAAACCCACAACTCAAAGTGATTGCACTGACAGGCAGTAGTGGTAAAACCACCACCAAAGAAATGCTGGGCAGTATTTTATCGGGTTTGGCGCCAACTTTAATTACCCGTGGCAACTTAAATAATGATTTAGGTGTGCCAATGATGTTGCTTGAGCTGCGTTCTGAGCATCAATATGCTGTGATGGAATTGGGCGCAAGTCATCAAGGTGAAATTGATTACACCTCAAACTTAGTACAGCCGCATGTGGCAGGTATTTTAAATATTGGTACAGCGCATTTGGGTGAATTTGGTGGGCGTGACGGCATTTGCCTTGCTAAATCTGAAATTTACGCCCATCTTGCTCAAAATGGTACAGCAATTGTTCCAAGTGCTGATGATTTTAGCGAGCAAATCAAAACTGCTGTGCATCATCAAAAGGTTTTAAGTTTTGGTCAAGGCGGCGATATTTTTGCAACCCATATTGATTTAAAGCCGCAACAAACCGTATTTAACTTACATACCCCACAAGGCTCAAGCACTGTCACTTTACCTTTTGCCGGTGAGCATAACGTAGACAATGCCTTAGCTGCGGTGGCCTTTGCTTTAGCACTTGAGATTAGCCTTGAAGATATTGTGACTGGTTTAGAGCAAGCACAAGGTGCTAAAGGTCGCTTAAACTTTATTCCGCATAAACATCATTTATTGATTGATGATACTTACAATGCCAACCCAACCTCTATGCGTGCAGCGGCTGAAGTGCTGGCACAGCAAGACGGGATTCGGGTCATGGTGATTGGCGATATTGGTGAACTTGGCGCATCTGCAGCCATTGAGCATTATAAGCTCGGTCGCGATTTGGTCTCAGTCAAAGGTATCAACTTTGTAGTGGCGATAGGTGAATTTGCACCTGCCACACAAGAAGGTGCCCGTAGTACCCAATATGGTAAAAAAATGCAGGCCTTCTTAACTCAAGAACAAGCCTTACCGTTATTAATGAATCTAGTCGAAACACATCAAACGCAATCCATGAGTTTCTTGTTTAAAGGTTCTCGTTTTACCCATATGGAAACGTTGATGGCGCAATTGATGGAGAAACTCTAAATGCTACTTTGGTTGTTTGAGCACTTAGCGAGTTATCATGACTCGTTTGGTGTGGTGCGTTATTTAACGCTACGTGCTTTGCTCAGTGTGTTAACCGCACTTGGGATTGGCTTGGCGCTTGGTCCTTACATGATTCGTAAGCTACAAGCTTTAAAATACGGTCAAGCGGTGAGTAGCTTTGCACCTGAAGGGCATGCCAAAAAAATGGGCACACCAACCATGGGTGGCTTATTAATTTTACTCTCCATTGGCGTATCGACCTTACTTTGGGCAGATTTAAGCAACCCTTATGTATGGATTGTCTTGGCGGTAATGGTGATTTTTGGTGCTGTAGGTTGGGCGGATGATTGGATCAAAATCCGTTACAAAGACAATGCAGGCTTACCCGCGCGTAAGAAATTCTTTTGGACATCGGTAGGTTCAATCGGTGCTGGTATTGCCCTGTATTACATTGCAACCTTGCAACCGACTGCGGCACAAACTGCTTCAATGTTGGATGTATTGATCCCGTTCTTTAAAGACGTATCTATTCCACTGTCGATTATTCCATTGGGTATTGGTTTTATTATCTTTACTTATTTGGTGATTAATGGTGCTTCTAATGCCGTCAACTTAACCGATGGTTTAGATGGCTTGGCAATTATGCCAATTGTCTTGGTTGCCGCAGGTTTAGGGGTATTTGCTTACCTAGCAGGTGATATTCGTTTTGCCAATTATTTACATATTCCGTATGTTAAATATTCATCAGAATTGGTGGTGATTTGTGCGGCTATGATTGGCGCCGGCTTGGCTTTTCTTTGGTATAACGCACACCCTGCACAAGTGTTTATGGGCGATGTAGGTGCATTGTCATTGGGCGCCATGCTCGGAACCATTGCTGTGATGGTACGCCAAGAGCTGGTATTTGCCATTATGGGCGGTGTGTTTGTGGTTGAAGCTATTTCTGTGTTCTTACAAATTGGCTCGTTACGTATGCGCAATAAACGCGTATTTTTAATGGCACCTTTACATCATCATTACGAGAAAAAAGGCTGGCGTGAAACCCAAGTAGTGATTCGTTTTTGGATTATTACAATTATGCTGGTAGTTTTAGGCTTAATGACTTTAAAATTACGTTAAGCAAATCGTAAAAAAGAAAGTCGGCATTTGCCGGCTTTTTTGTTTTTGGAGAAAATGATGAACCTACTCATGTGCCCTGTATGTCGGGAAAAATTGAGTCTTACAGAAAAAACATGGCACTGCGTAAATCGTCATAGTTATGATTTGGCTAAACAAGGCTATGTAAATTTACATGTGGTGCAACACAAACACAGTAAAAATCCGGGTGATACACCAGAATCTGTGCAAGCGCGCCGTGCTTTTTTAAGTGCAGGTCACTATGCACCACTGCAACAAGCAGTCGTTGCAAAAATTGCACAGTTACGTGTTGAAAACCTACTCGATATTGGCTGTGGCGAAGGCTATTACACCAATGCCATGCAAGCTCAAGTTTTACAATGTATGGGTGTGGATATTGCCAAAAATGCGGTACAAGTGGCGGCTAAACTCAATAAAGACATCACTTGGGTAGTCGGTACAGGCGCGACTTTACCTGTACTTGATGCTTCTATTGACTTATGTACCAGCTTATTTAGCCCGATTCCAAAACAAGAAATCTTAAGAGTGCTCAAAGACAATGGCTACTTGATGGTGGTCACCCCAGCCGAGCAGCATTTATATGCCATGCGTGAAGCTTTGTTTGAAGAAGTAAAAGCCCACGATTCAGCCAAATTCGTCGAGCAGCTTCAAGATGCGTTTGAGTTGGTTGAAGACATAATTATTGATGCACCTATGCAACTGTCACAAAGTGATTTAAAAAATTTAATTGCTATGACACCTTATGCCTATAAGGCCAAACCTGAACGTCGTGAAGCTTTAGAAGCGCATGAGAGCTTAGATTTAGCAGCCCAGTTCCAAATTTATCTGTTTAAAAAGAAATAAGAAAAGCCCGCAATTGCGGGCTGTTTTTATTCTACTTCATTAATCAGATCTTCTAAAGAATCTGTGGCAGGTGTTGGTTGAGGCGTAGGTTGAGTCTGCATTGGAGGCGGTGCTTCACGTACAGGTTTTAAAGGTGCATCACCGGGTAAATCGGCAAAGTCATTTTCTACACTACGTTTGGGTGCTACAGGAGCAGGACGATATACAGGGCGTGCTAAAGGTGGTGCACGATCTTGTGGGGCTGCTTCAACTTCAACGCTTTGTGGTTGGCTACGATCTTGTGGCGCTTTGGCTTTAGTATCTAAACTCACCCAAGCCGACGGAGTGTCTTTTAAGGATTTCGCCATAAAATCACTCCAAATTGGCAAAGCAGCGACACCACCGTATTCACGGCGACCTAAAGTGGTTGGCTGATCAAAACCCACCCAAGTCACAGTCACTAATTTGCCATTAAAGCCTGCAAACCATGCATCTTTAGCATCATTGGTGGTACCTGTTTTACCACCTAAATCATTACGTCCAATTTTTAACGCAGCACGACCGGTACCGTGGTTAATTACATCACGTAAAATATTGGCCATATCATAAGCCGAACTTGATTTTAAAATACGTTGTGCTTGACGATATTGTGCCGTGTCAACAGCCTTAGTTTTGCTTGATGCTGTGACTGTGCTTGTAGGTTCAGACGCCGCTTGGGCTTCAGAAGCTGCTTCTAAAAAAGCAGCATCATCGGCTGAGATTTGTTTTTCTTGTGGTGTAGATACTTGTGCATCAATACAGCGAATACACGCATATTCAGGATTGGCGGTGTAAATCACTTTACCGTAAGCATCTTCAATACGTTCAATAAAGTAAGGTTGGACACGGTAGCCACCATTGGCAAATGTGGCATAGCCTGTCGCCATTTGTATAGGTAAAACTTGCGGAGTACCCAATGCAATGGTGTAGTTACGAGGGATTTGATCTTCTTGTAAACCAAAATCCATAAATAACTGACGGGTACGTTCAAGGCCAACGCTTTGTAATAAACGCACCGAAACGGTATTACGTGATAAATACAAGGCACGACGCAATGGAATCATACCTAAATAGCGACCGTCTGAGTTACGAGGCGTCCATTTGCCAATCGTAATAGGCGAATCACTCACCATGCTGTGCGGTGTCATACCACGCTCAAGTGCCAAAGCATAGACAAAGGGTTTAATGATAGAACCGGGTTGGCGCCAACCTTGAGTGGCACGGTTAAATTTAGATTGATAAAAGTTATAGCCACCGACTACAGCCTCTAAAGCACCATTATTGGGATTAATGGCAATCAGTTGACCTTGTACTTTGGGTACTTGGACTAACGCCCACGCCGTCTTTTCAGTATTTGGACGTAAACGTACAATATCCTTGAGTTTGACAATTTGCGAAGCACGACTTGGCGCACCACCTACACTATTGGCATTGCGATACGGGCGTGCCCAAGACATCCCTGACCATGGCACTGTAACAGTTGAGCCATCTTGCATCAGGGCATCAAATGAATTGCTACCGACTTTGACCACTTGTGCAGGGTAAGTATTGGCATATGGGCTAAATTCTTTTAAGGGTTTGTCGTGTGCTTCTGCACCACGCCAACCATGACGACGATCATAGGCCTCTAAACCATCACGCACGGCTTGTTCGGCATAAGCCTGACGTTCGCTATTAATGGTGGTATAGACTTTATAGCCTGAATCGACCGCTTGATCGCCAAATTTAGAGACCAATTCACTGCGCACCATTTCACCCACATATGGGAAACGGTTACTGATACTACGATCAGGGCTATTTAAATTAATAGGTTCGGCAATCGCAACGTCATATTGTTCTTGATTGATATAACCAAGCTGCAACATACGTCCTAAAATCCAATTACGACGCTCTAAAGCGCGTTCTGGATTGGCAATCGGGTTGTATCTTGATGGTGCTTTAGGTAAACCTGCCAACATCGCCATTTGCGAGATCGACAGTTCAGCTAAACTTTTATTGTAGTAAATACGTGCTGCTGCAGTAATGCCGTAAGCATTTTTTCCTAAGAAAATTTTATTAACATATAAAGTTAAAATTTCTTCTTTGGTAAGGGTTTGCTCAATTTTGCGCGCTAAAAAAACTTCAGTCAGTTTACGTTTTAAAGTACGTTCAGGACTTAAGTAATAGTTCTTGGCCACTTGCATGGTAATGGTTGAACCACCAGTTTGCACATCAGAGCCGGTAATACTTTCTGTGACCGCGCGCCCAAGTCCTTTAAAACTAATACCGCTATGCTCAAAAAAAGCGGAATCTTCGGCAGCTAAAAAAGCATGTACAAATGTTTGCGGAATTTGGTTATAGTCAACAGGTACCGAAAGCTTGCCACCATATTCAGCAATCAGTTGATTATCCGAGCTATATACTTGCATAGGTTTAAGAAGCGGCGCTTTTTTAAGCGTCGACATGTCGGGCAAAGATGGGGCAATATAGAGGTACATGCCATAAAAGCCCATTGGGATTGAGACCAAAATTATAATTATGCTCAAAAAAAATGGATGTACACGACCCGAACAAGATAGCTTTTTCATAACAAGTAAGTTTTAATAAGAGCTAATGGCAAACTAATTGGTCGTCAGTATAGCCTTTACACTTACGGATTGTTAGATGAGTTATTGTATCCGTAGAAAATTATAGATCTAGACCGGTTAGTGGATTTTTGTTTTTGGGGATAAAAAAATAATAGGACTACATTGTGCTTAGGTTATATCGTAAACCAAACAAGGGGTTAATAGGCGTAGATATTAGTTCTACTTCTGTTAAGGCTTTAGAACTCGCTGTAAAGAATGGTAAGTATCATGTGGAAAGCTATGCACTTGTACCCTTACCTGAAGGCAGTGTTGTTGAAAAGAACGTTTTAAATGTAGAAGCTGTGGCTGATGCACTTGAACGTGCTATTAATCTTGCCGACCCACATAGTGATCAGGCTGCCTTTGCAGTGCCAACGTCTATGGTGATTTCAAAAATCATTGAAATGGATGCTGACATGAGCGATGACGAGCGTGAAATCCAAATCCGAATGGATGCTGAGCAATACATTCCATTTCCATTAGATGAGGTGAGCCTTGATTTTGAGGTTTTACCTGAGCGTTTACCTAATCCTCATCGGGTTAAAGTGCTTTTAGTTGCAACACGTCTTGAAAATATTAGTGTTCGCTCAGAGGTTTTGGAGCTAGCGGGTTTAACGCCAAAAATTGCTGATGTGGAAAGCTGTGCGATTGAAAATGCCTATCAAGTCTTTGCCGATACTTTGCCGGTTGGGGTAAATACAGTTGCAATCTTAGATATTGGTCATACCATGACCACTTTATCTGTGATGCAAAATGGCAAAGTCATTTATACCCGTGAACAAGTGTTTGGGGGCAAGCAGCTCACACAAGATATTCAAAACCGTTATGGTTTATCGTTTGAAGAAGCGGGTCGTGCTAAAAGAACCCAAACTTTACCAGATGATTACGAAGCGGAAATCTTAGAGCCTTATTTAGATGCTGTGGTTCAACAAGCAGCGCGCTCTTTACAATTTTTCTTTTCTTCTTCCCAATTTAATGAGATTGATCATATTTTATTGGCTGGGGGTAATGCCAATATCACGGGGCTTGCAAAATTAATCCAGCAAAAACTCGGGTATCGCGTCACAGTTGCGAATCCATTTTTACAAATGGGTTTTTCAAGCAAAGTAGATGTGCAGAAAATTGAAAAGGATGCATCTTCCTTGATGGTGGCCTGTGGCCTTGCAATACGGAGTTTTGATTAATGGCAAGAATTAATTTACTCCCTTGGCGTGATGAGCTAAGAGAAAAAAGAAAAAAAGAATTTATTGCCGTATCAATTGGCGTGGCATTACTTGGGGTGCTGGGGGTTGTGGGTACGTGGATGTATTTTGATCATAAACTTGAAGATCAAAATCAAGCCAATCAACTGGTCATGACCACCAATCAAAATCTAGACACACAGCTGAAATCTTTAGAAGGTTTACAAGAGCAACGTGATGCGATTGTAGAGCGTATGAAGCTGATTCAAGGTTTACAAGGACAACGTCCTGTAGCCGTGCGTTTAGTGGATGAATTAGTGCGTGTGACTCCAAGTAATATGCACATTACTAAGTTTGTGCGTAAGGGCGATAAATTTACCATCGAAGGACGTGCTGATAGTCCAAATACCGTGGCAGATTTGTTACGTGGTTTAGAGGCGTCAGCTTGGTATCGTAATGCCTTTATGAACTCATTCTTAGCGGCAGAAGAAAACAAAGATAAACCTGCAAGTTCCTTACTACCACGCCGTGAAGACAGTTATGGCGCATTTGTGGTTACGGTTGATCTTGATGAGATTAAATTGGATGCAGTGGCTTTAGATGATTTACCTGCAAGTGAAGCCAATGTAACAACAACGGGGGCACAGCCATGAGTCGTGAACAATTCGATGAATTAAGCCAAGATGAAGCAGTCCGCCCCAAAAAGAAAATGACAGTTGAGAAATTCTTTCAACAGTTTAATACCCTTGATACCAGTAACTACGGTGGCTGGCCTTTATCAGTTAAAATTACCTGTTGGTTGTTTTTATTGTTATTAACAGCCGCTATTGGTTATTTTTTAGCGATTAAACCCAAGCTTGACGCGATTGAAACTGCTCGTGCCCAAGAACAACAACTTTTGAATGAATTTCGTGAAAAGGATTCAAAGTTACGTAACTTGCAACAGTATCAAGCGCAATTAATTGAGATGCAAGCAAACTTTAACCAACAATTAGAGCAATTGCCTAAAGAAACTGAGATCCCAGGCTTAGTTGAAGACATCAACATTACTGGCGTCAATGCAGGACTGCGTTTTAAGAATATTCGTTTACAAGACGAAATTAAACAAGAGTTCTTTATTGAACAACCCATTGAAATGGAAGCGACAGGCGATTATCACGCCTTTGGTTCATTTGTCAGTGCTATTGCTGCGCTACCGCGTATTGTGACGTTGCATGATTTTGAAATTTCAGCAATCGAGAGCAAAGAAAAACGTGCTGAAGTGCCGGTGATCACTTATAAAGTCAATGCCAAGACCTATCGTTATATTGGCACTACAGAACAAGCAGTAGATACGCCAGCTCAAGAGGGGACGCCATAATGCAAATGAGCAAAATTAGCTTAAGCTGCCTCTTAGGTTTAGCTTTGGTTGGATGTGACTCACGGATTGATACTGTTAATCAACAGATGGCAGAAATTCGTAATCAACCGCCATTACCAATTGAGCCTGCACCTGTCTTTATGCCAGTGCCCACATTTGACTATGCTGCCCATCAACTTAAAAGTCCATTTATGCCAACCTCATTGGCTGCAGAACTTAAAATTATGGCAGGTAAGCGGGTTTATCCAAACTTTACACGTACGCCACAGCCTTTAGAAAGTTATGCTTTAGAAACTTTGAATATGAAAGGCAGTATGCGCAGTACATCAGGCAAAGTGACCGCTGTGATTCAAACCCCAGATGGTGAGCTTGAGCGTGTACAAGTGGGAGGTTATATGGGGAATAACCATGGACGAATCGTGCGTATTACGCCTACACAAATTGATCTGATCGAAATCATTCCTGATGGTCGTGAAGGGTATTTAGAACGTCCACGTAGCCTTGTACTGCTTGGTGCAGCAGCGCCTTAAGGAATAACAATGAAGAATAGTATGAAAGATTTTATTTTTGGGGATGGTAATACCATGAATTTATTTCGTCAGTTTTCAATGGCAACTGTGGCCATGGCTGTAATGCAAGTCGCCAATGCACAAGTGAGCATTACCAATATTGTGCCGATGCAAGTACCCAATCAAGGCACTGAAATTCGTGTCATGTTTAATGGCGTACCACCTGAGCCACAAGCTTATCAGTTAGACAGCCCATCGCGTTTAATTTTAGATTTTGAAAAGACTGCGCAAACCTTAAAACAAAACAATATTGCGATTGCCACCAAAGAAGCGAGCAATTTGGATGTCATGTCAGATGCTCAACGTTCGCGTTTAACCATTAATTTGGCGGATGCAGGTGCTTTTACCACGCGTGTTGAAGGCAATACTTACATCTTAAAAATCAATCCAACTGCATCTACTGGCACAACAGCAGTCCCTACAGCTGCAGTGAAACAAGCACAAGGCATTACCAATATTGGCTTTGAACGTGGTTCAAGTGGTGAAGGCTTAATTGTGATTGATTTAGCCGGTGCCAACACGCCCGTTGATGTACAACAACAAGGCAGCAAAATTGTGGTACGTACTTTAGGTAATAAAGTACCTACGCATTTAGCACGTCGTTTGAATGTCAATGATTTTGCCACCCCTGCTTCAACCATTGATGCGCAAAATAATGGCAGTAATGGTGTGGTGACTATTCAGACCAATGGTAGCTATGAGTACATGGCTTATCAAGCTGAAAACAAATTAACCATTTCGGTTAAACGCCCTGTAGATCGTAGCAGTTTGACAGCTCAGCAGGCAGTGACACGTACTGTACAAAATTATACAGGCAAAAAAATCTCACTCGATTTCCAAGATATCGAAGTGCGCCGTGTTTTACAGTTGTTGGCAGATTTTACCGGCATTAACATGGTGGCAGCCGATACGGTACAAGGCAATATCACTTTACGTCTAAAAGATGTACCTTGGGATCAAGCTTTAGATATTATTTTAAAAACCAAGAACTTAGACAAGCGCCATAATGGTAATGTCATTTGGATTGCACCACTTCCTGAGCTGACTAAAGCTGAAGAAGAAGAAGCCAAAGCATTAGCACAAAGTATTAAACTTGCCCCATTGCAAACCGAATATGTGCAATTAAATTATGCCAAAGCGGCTGACATTGAAAAACTCATTGTTGATGGTCGTAATGCAGGTAGTCGTAATAACAACAGCGCATCGACTACAGGCAGTGATTTGCTTGGTGATAGCGTAGGTTCACTGCTGAGTCCACGCGGTACGGTATCAGTTGACCCACGTACCAATACCTTAATTATTAATGATACTTCTGCCAAAATTGATCAAATTCGTAAAATGATTGATTTACTTGATGTTTCTGTTAAGCAAGTCATGGTTGAGGCACGTATTGTGCGTGCAACGACTGACTTTACCAAAGAAATGGGAGTCAAGTGGGGCTTAGTTTCACAAGGGATTAATAAAAATGATCACTTACTTGTTGGTGGTAGTGATCAAACCTTATGGGACTTACGTGATCCAGATGACGACGGTAAAACTGATATTCAACGTCCAGATAACTTAAACGTCGATTTAGGCGTGGCAGGTGCAGCCGGTCGTGTGGCATTTGGTTTAATTAGCCTATCTGACTTTATGCTTGACCTTGAGCTTTCTGCTTTACAATCTGATGGTTACGGTGAAGTAATTTCTACACCAAAAGTCTTGACCGCAGATAAGCAATTGGCCAAAGTTGCATCGGGTCAACAAATTCCGTATCAAACTACAACCACATCAGGTGGTGGTACCACAGCAGATACCCAGTTTAAAGATGCGCTGTTAAGCTTAGAAGTCACGCCAAGTATCACGCCAGATGGCAAAGTACAAATGCAGCTTTTAATTAATAGCGATTCACCATCAGGTGTTGCACCAAATGGTGAGATCATTTTAAATAAAAATGAAATCAACACCAATGTACTGGTTAATAATGGCGAAACTGTGGTGCTAGGTGGTATCTTTGAGCAAGAAACTCAAACCCAGCAAACCAAAGTTCCTTTCTTAGGAGATTTGCCATATGTGGGTCGTTTGTTCCGTAAAGATTTGAAATCGGAAGATAAGCGTGAGCTATTGATTTTTGTTACACCGCGAATTGTTAATGACAGTGTTTCAAGAAATCATTAATATATTTTCAATTTAAGCAAAATTAATAGGTGACTCCTTGCCAAGCAAAGAGTTTGATACCCTACCAAATATCTATTTGGTAGGGCCCATGGGGGCAGGTAAAACCACAGTTGGTCGCCATTTGGCAGAGCTGTTAGGACGTGAGTTTTTAGACAGTGATCACGAAATTGAACGCAAAACTGGGGCCTCCATCCCATGGATCTTCGACAAAGAAGGCGAACTTGGCTTTCGTGAACGCGAAACTGCGGTCATTGATGAGCTAACCGAACGTTCGGCTTTAGTGTTGGCTACAGGTGGTGGTGTAGTAACCCAAGCCCCAAATCGTCAATTCTTAAAACAACGTGGCATCGTTGTTTATCTGTATACGCCGGTTGAAATTCAATTACAGCGTACCTATCGCGATAAAAATCGTCCCTTATTACAAGTTGAAAATCCTGAGCAAAAGCTACAAGAGTTGCTTGAAATTCGTGATCCTTTATATCGTGAAGTGGCTCATTATATTATTGAAACCAATCAAGGTGCTGCGCGTGATTTGGCGCAAAAAATCTTAAATGTGATTTCAAATAACTCTCAAGTATCAGTTGAATAAGCGATCTTAACATCATGCAAACTTTACACGTTGAACTCGGTGATCGTCGTTATCCGATCTTTATTGGTAGTGACTTAAATCCTCAAGCATTGCTTGAACCGTATATTAAGGGTCGTCAGGTGATGATTGTCAGTAATACAACGGTTGCACCGCTGTATTTGCAGCATTATGTCACAGCCCTTGAAGCCTTAGACAAGACGGTGACAACGTGTATTTTGCCTGATGGCGAGCAGTACAAAAACATTGAGCATTTAAACTTAATTTTTGATGCCTTACTCGAAGCTGGTTTTAACCGTGATTGCACCGTATTGGCTTTAGGTGGTGGTGTAATTGGTGACATGGCAGGCTTTGCCTCAGCAGCTTTTCAACGTGGCGTGTATTTTGTACAAGTACCCACTACGCTATTGTCACAAGTAGATTCTAGTGTCGGTGGTAAAACTGGCATTAATCATCCTTTAGGCAAAAACATGATTGGGGCATTTCAGCAGCCACAAGTGGTGCTCGCTGATATGTCACAGTTAAAAACCCTACCACCGCGTGAACTCTCGGCGGGTCTTGCTGAAGTGATTAAATACGCGTTGTTAGGTGATATTGAGTTTTTAGCATGGCTTGAGCAGCATATGGATGCACTGGTTGCAGGCGATGCTGAGCTTTTAGCTGAAGCGGTGTATCGCTCGTGTGCCCATAAGGCACGTATTGTAGCCAATGACGAAAAAGAACAAGGCGAGCGTGCTTTACTCAATTTAGGTCATACCTTCGGTCATGCCATTGAATCATATTTAGGTTATGGTGAATGGCTGCATGGTGAAGCCGTGGCGATGGGTATGGTGATGGCGGCCGATTTATCTATGCGTATGGGCTGGATTTCACCAGCAGATTTAGAGCGTACAAAAAAAATCATTTCTCGTGCCAACTTGCCGATCGTTTGTCCTAAAATTCCACTCGATGAATTCTTAGCTTTTATGGCACATGACAAAAAAGTTTTAAACGGACAATTGCGTTTGGTATTGCTTGAAAACTTAGGCAAAGCGGTGATTACCAAAGCGTTTGATGTAGAATTGATGCAGCAGGCAATTTTAGCCCACCAAGAATAAGGTTTACTATGGCAGCTATCCGCACCTCAAAGCAAAAATTACAGCACACCTTTTGGTTGGGCTGCGGACTGCTATGTTTATCTGGCGCACTCATTGCATGGGCCATCACCGATCAAGATCAACTTGAAGTGGTTGAGGTGGCTAAAGAAGCGCAAACTCCTGTACAAATTCAACCTGAAAAAGTCGCTGCGACCACGCATTTGGGTGGCTTGTTAGAGCAAGTGCGTCCTTTGGATATGACCACACGTGTGGTTGCCACAGGGCAACATGAAGCAGAATTTCGTGGCAATAAATTTATTGAAGACAATAAAAAGAAATATGTGATTGAGCTATTTCGTGTTTCTGAAGAACAAATTATTAATACTTTTTTAAAGAAACAAGCACAGCGTAAAGACTATCGTTATTTACGTTTAAGCGGCGAAAATCAAGCTGAGCAATATGTGATGCTGTATGGTTTATATGGCAATCAAGATCAAGCGAAGGCAGCTCTTGCTGCCACCAATTTTGGTTTACCAAAATCAGCGCAAGCTCATGTGGCGGCGCTGAGCGACTATCAAGCATTCGTCAATGATATGGGTTCGGATGAACTTGGTTTAAATAAAAAATTATATGAAGTAAAACTACGCCCTGTTGCTTTACCTCGTGTGGATGAAAGCGTATTGGCTGAAGCCAAACGCAACTTAGCCCGTCAGCAAGCGCTGACTCGTACTGCACCACGTCAAGCAGCTGTGCCGCCACAGTCGCAAAATCAAACTGCACCGACTATTCATCCTGAAAAAGCCACCACCTCAACCACGATCATACGTCGTGATCAACAAGGTACCGTGGTAGATGTTGAGAAAACCCAAAGCCAAAGTAACGGCGAATAGGTCTTGCATGGGGCACAATAAAGTGCAAAAAAATCGTCTAATTTTGTCCTAAAATAGCGCATCTTGCTTATTGTATGCTCATTTTTGCCCATTTTAGGTGCAAAAATAATCAAAATACATCATTTAAAATTGATTTGAGTCTGTTAAAGTCGTCAATATAAAAGCTACAACACCTAAATAAAAAACTTGGCATCGTTCTTGCTTTATTGCTGCATGAATTGAGTCAATGTCCTGTTTTGGCGCGGCAGACTCCAAAAACTGTGCACGATCTTGCGTTAAAAGAGTGCTTAAAGTGATTGGCAGCTTTGCTAACTCAAACTTAGGAACACACCCAACAAAAAATGAACTGTTAATTGCCCATTGATGGGCTCTGTAAGAAGAAGGGTACGCTATGCACATGCCATCGCCTCACAATGTAGCTCCCACTCAAGGTTTGTATCAACCCGATGAGTTTAAAGATAACTGTGGTTTCGGCTTAATTGCTCACATGCAAGGTGATGCAAGCCATGACTTAGTCAAGACCGCTATGCACAGTTTAAGTTGTATGACCCACCGTGGTGGTATTGCCGCAGATGGCAAAACAGGTGATGGTTGTGGCTTATTATTGGCAATGCCAAAAGCGTTCTTCCGTGAAGAAGCAAAAAAAATTAGTGATATTACGTTAAGCGAAGTCTTTGCTGTGGGTACGGTATTTTTAAACCTAGACCCAGCTTTAGCTTTAAATGCCAAACAAATTTTAACCAAAGAAATTGAAGCAGAAGGCTGTCGCGTATTGGGTTGGCGTGTTGTGCCAACCAACAATGATGCTTTAGGTTCAATTGCGATGCAGTCTTTGCCAGCGTTTGAACAAATCTTTGTCAATTGCCCAATGGGTGTGACTGAGGTTGAGTTTAACCGTAAATTGGTGATGGCACGTCGTCGTGCTGAACAACAAATCAATGACCCATATTTCTATGTAACAACCTTATGCTCAACAGTGATTAGCTATAAAGGTTTAATGATGCCGGTGTATATTGCCGACTTCTACTTGGATTTAGCCGATCCGCGTTTAGCCTCACATATTGTGGTGTTCCACCAACGTTTCTCGACCAATACCTTGCCACGTTGGCCATTAGCACAGCCGTTCCGTTATTTAGCGCATAATGGCGAAATCAATACTATTACTGCTAATCGTAACTGGGCTGTGGCACGTACCCCTAAATTTGCAACGCCATTTTTACCGGGTATTACAGAACTTGATCCAATTGTAAACCGTACTGGTTCGGATTCTTCAAGCTTAGACAATATGCTTGAGTTACTGGTGGGCGGTGGTATGGATTTATTCCGTGCGTTACGTATGCTTGTGCCACCTGCATGGCAGAATGTAGAAACTTTAGACGTTGATTTACGTGCTTTTTATGAATTTAACTCAAAACATATGGAAGCATGGGATGGTCCAGCCGGTCTTGTGATTCAAGATGGGCGTCATGCCATTTGTATGCTAGACCGTAATGGTTTACGTCCGGCACGTTGGGTGATTACCAAAAATGGCTACATTACACTCGCGTCAGAGATTGGTGTATGGGGCTATGAACCTGAAGATGTGATTTCTAAAGGGCGTGTGGGTCCGGGTCAAATCTTAGTGATTGATACCTTAACCGGCAAAATGCTCGATACTCAAGATGTAAATCATCATCTTAAAAACATGCGTCCGTATCGTGAATGGTTACGTGATCATTCTGTACGTTTACAAGGCAGCACCGAACTTGAAGAACATTTATGTGATCAAGGCTTAAAAGGAGAACAGCTTAAAGCCTCACAAAAAATGTTTATGGTGACCTTTGAAGAACGTGACCAATTGCTGCGTCCAATTGCAGAAAGTGGTCAAGAAGCGGTGGGCTCTATGGGCGATGACACGCCAATGGCAGTGCTGTCACGTCAAGTGCGTCATGTGTCGGATTATTTCCGCCAACAATTTGCGCAAGTGACCAATCCACCGATTGATCCCTTACGTGAATCGATTGTGATGTCACTTGAAACTTGTTTTGGTCGTGAGCAAAACGTGTTTGAACAAAGCCCTGAACATGCTGATCGTTTGATTGTTTCAAGTCCGGTGCTGTCCAATTCAAAAATGCATCAAATTCGCACCATTGGTCGTAAAGGCTATGAGATTGCCGATATTGACTTGAACTATGCCCAAGAGGAAGGTTTACAAGCTGCAATTACACGTATTTGTCAGCAAGCAGCACAAGCCATTCGTGATGGTAAAACATTGCTGGTATTGTCAGACAAAAAAATCCGTGAAGGACATTTACCTGCCAATGCCATGATGGTCACCGGTGCCGTGCATCACTATTTAATGCAAGTGGGCTTACGTACCGATGCCAATTTAATTATTGAAACAGGCTTTGCGCGTGATCCGCATCAGTTTGCTGTATTGTTAGGCTTTGGTGCTACTGCCATTTATCCATATTTAGCGTATGACGTGATCAATGACTTAATCGCCAAAGGTGAGTTATTGGGCGACCCTGTGTATGCGCAAAATAATTTCCGTAAAGGCATTGAAAAAGGCTTACTCAAAGTTTTATCTAAAATGGGGATTTCAACGGTTGCCTCTTATCGTGGTGGTCAGTTATTTGAGGCGGTTGGTTTATCTAACGAAGTGGTCAACACCTGTTTTATTGGCGTACCAAGCCGTATTCAAGGTGCAACTTTTGTAGATTTAGAAAACGATCAGAAAAAATTAGCCGATTTAGCATGGAAAAACCGTAAGCCGATTGAACAAGGTGGCTTACTCAAATTTGTATTTGATAAAGAATATCACGCCTTTAACCCAGATGTGATTAATGCACTGCATAAAGCGGTTCGTTCAGGTGATTACGCCGATTTTAAAGAATATGCACAGTTGGTTAATACCCGTCCAATTGCCACGATTCGTGATTTATTTAAACTTAAAACTGACCATTCAATTGCTCTAGAGCAAGTTGAGTCGGTGCAACAAATTTTACCGCGCTTTGATTCAGCAGGGATGTCTTTAGGTGCATTATCACCTGAGGCACATGAAGCAATCGCCATTGCCATGAACACGATTGGCGGACGTTCAAATTCGGGTGAGGGCGGTGAAGATCCTGCGCGTTATGGCACCATTCGTAACTCAAAAATTAAACAAATTGCATCAGGTCGCTTCGGTGTGACCCCAGCGTATTTAACTTCAGCAGAAGTGCTGCAAATTAAAGTGGCACAAGGTGCAAAACCGGGTGAAGGCGGTCAGCTACCGGGTGGTAAAGTCAACGGTCTGATTGCACGTTTACGTTACTCGGTACCGGGTGTAACCTTAATTTCACCACCGCCGCATCACGATATTTACTCGATTGAAGATTTATCACAGTTGATCTTTGACTTAAAACAAGTCAATCCACAAGCTATGGTGTCCGTAAAATTAGTGTCTGAGCCGGGTGTGGGAACGATTGCGGCAGGTGTTGCCAAAGCCTATGCCGATTTCATTACCATTTCAGGTTATGACGGTGGTACAGCAGCATCGCCCCTGTCTTCAATTCATCATGCTGGTTCGCCGTGGGAATTAGGTTTAAGTGAGGCGCATCAAGCGCTGCGCGTGAATGACCTACGCGGTAAAGTGCGTGTGCAAACCGATGGTGGTTTAAAAACAGGTTTAGATGTGGTTAAAGCTGCGATTTTAGGTGCAGAAAGCTTTGGTTTTGGTTCTACCCCAATGATTGCTTTAGGTTGTAAATACCTGCGTATTTGCCATTTAAACAACTGTGCAACCGGTGTAGCAACGCAACAAGATCATTTACGTGAGCAGCATTACATTGGTGAGCCAGAAATGCTGATTAACTTCTTCACTTTTATTGCTGAAGAAACCCGTGAATGGTTGGCAGCGCTTGGTGTGGCAAGTTTAAAAGATTTGATTGGACGTACTGATTTACTGGAAATTTTACCGGGCGAAACCGACAAACACGCGCACCTTGATTTAAGTGCTTTACTTGAGTCACATCCATCGGCTGAAGGTAAAGCACAGTATTGCCAAGTAGAAGGCAATGCACCGTTTGATCAAGGCGTATTGGCTGAGCGTATGGTGACGGATATGTTGCCTGCAATTGAAGCCGCAACAGGGGGCGAATATCACTTTAGAATTGGCAACTGTGACCGCTCGATTGGTGCGCGTATTTCAGGTGAAATTGCCCGTCGCTATGGCAATTTAGGTATGGAAGATCAACCGGTTAAAGTGCATTTAACCGGTACGGCAGGTCAATCTTTAGGAGTGTGGAATGCCGGTGGTCTACAAATTAAATTAGAAGGCGATGCCAACGACTATGTCGGTAAAGGCATGGCGGGTGGTTGTATCTCAATCTTCCCACCAAAAGGTTCACCGTTCCAAAGTCAAGAAACCGCCATTATTGGTAATACCTGTTTATATGGCGCAACCGGCGGGAAATTATTTGCCGCAGGCACCGCAGGCGAGCGTTTTGCGGTGCGTAACTCAGGTGCATTTGCGGTGATTGAAGGTGCAGGTGACCATTGCTGTGAATATATGACCGGCGGCATTGTGACTGTACTGGGTAAAGTTGGACATAACTTTGGTGCAGGTATGACCGGTGGCTTTGCTTATGTGCTTGATTTAGATAACGACTTTGTTGATCACTATAACCATGAATTGATTGAACTTAATCGTATTTCTACCGAAGCGATGGAAGAGCATAAGGCTTATTTACTCACCATCTTAGATGAGCACATCCAAGAAACCGGCAGTGCTTGGGCATATAAAATCCGTCATGAGTTTGATTTTTATAGCCGTAAATTTTGGTTAGTCAAACCTAAAGCGGCTAACTTATTGACCTTACTCAAAAAGACACAAGCAGATCCACAATAATTCTACAAGCAAGATAAGGGCAGGTGTCAGTGACTAAACCATACTGACACCCACCGACGGAGACAGATATGGCAGAGCGCCTAAGTAATGACTTTCAGTTTTTGGATGTAGCACGCCAAGACCCTGAAAAAAAAGATATCGATGTCCGCAAAGCTGAGTTTGTGGAAATTTATAAACCCTTTACAGCAGAAGTGGCAAAAAACCAAACCCATCGCTGTTTAGGCTGTGGTAACCCGTATTGCGAATGGAAATGTCCAGTCCATAACTACATTCCAAATTGGTTAAAGCTAATTGCCGAAGGTCGCATTTTCCAAGCGGCAGAATTGTGTCATCAAACCAATACCTTGCCTGAAGTGTGTGGTCGTGTATGCCCACAAGACCGTTTATGTGAGGGCGCATGTACCTTAAATGATGGCTTTGGTGCAGTCACGATTGGTAATGCAGAAAAATACATTAACGATACCGCATTTGCTTTAGGTTGGCGCCCTGATATGTCACATGTCACATGGACCGACAAAAAAGTAGCCATTATTGGTGCAGGTCCGGCAGGTCTTGGCTGTGCCGATATTTTAGTGCGTGCCGGTGTTCGTCCTGTGGTCTTTGATAAACGCCCTGAAATTGGCGGCTTACTCACTTTTGGTATTCCAGAATTTAAAATGGAAAAAGATGTGATGAAGCGCCGCCGTGAAATTTTCACAGGTATGGGCGTTGAATTTCGCTTAAATACCGAAATTGGCACCGATATCACCATCGAACAATTACTTGCAGATTATGATGCTGTGTTTATGGGTATGGGTACGTATACCTACATGAAAGGCGGTTTTGCCGGTGAAGATTTAGATGGTGTGCATGATGCTCTTGATTTCTTGATTGCCAATGTCAACCGTACCCAAGGTTGGGAAAAAGACCCATCCGAATACATTTCGCTACAAGGTAAAAAAGTGGTGGTTTTAGGTGGTGGCGACACTGCGATGGATTGTAATCGTACTTCAATTCGCCAAGGTGCTGAGTCAGTGACTTGTGCCTATCGTCGTGATGAAGCCAATATGCCCGGTTCACGCCGTGAAGTAAAAAATGCCCGTGAAGAGGGCGTACAGTTTGCTTTTAACCGTCAACCAATTGAAATTGTGGGTCAAAATGGCAAAGTCACAGGCGTAAAAGTTGTGACCACACAATTGGGTGAACCCGACAGCCGTGGTCGTCGTAGCCCTGAACCTATTCCGGGGTCTGAAGAAATTTTACCGGCAGATGCTGTGTTACTTGCCTTTGGTTTTCGTACCTCACCTGCCGATTGGTTTAAGGATGTAAGCATTGAATTAGATGGTTCAGGTCGTGTAGTTGCCGCAGAACAGCAGCCATATAAATTCCAAACCTCTCATCCAAAAATCTTTGCCGGTGGCGATATGGTACGTGGCTCAGATTTAGTGGTCACCGCCATTTGGGAAGGTCGTCAAGCGGCTGAAGGTATTTTGGATTATTTAGAAGTTTAAGTTTGTTTCAACTAAAACCCGCCTAGTGCGGGTTTTTTATGCTTGCTTAAATAAAAACAACAATTCACAAAAGCCTTTATGATTACAATGCTTATAATTTCAATAAATACAACAAAAGCACAGGACCTACGTCTATGAACTTTATGAAAAAATCAGCACTTGCCATCACCCTTGCCAGCACTTTAGTTTTTTCAGGCTGTGGCTACAACACTTTACAAGTCAAAGATGAAGCTGTGGTGGCGTCTTGGGCAGAAGTACAAAACCAATATCAACGCCGTGCCGACTTGGTGCCTAATTTAGTCAATGTGGTCAAAGGCTATGCCAAACATGAAGAACAAGTCTTGACCCAAGTGACTCAAGCGCGTGCCAATGTTGCAGGTTTAAAGGTTGATAAAGAAGTTTTAGAAGACCCTGCTTTATTTGAAAAATACCAACAAGCCCAAGCACAAATGAGCAGCGCTTTATCACGCTTATTGGCAGTCACCGAAAACTATCCGGATTTAAAAGCCAATGAACAATTCCGCGACTTACAAGTACAACTAGAAGGCACCGAAAACCGGATTGCAGTGGCACGTAATCGTTATATTAGCAGCGTGCAAGATTTTAATAGTTATTCACGTCAATTCCCGCAAGTGATGACTGCTAAAGTGATTGGTATGAAAACCAAAGAAAACTTCAGTGCCGATGCCGCTGCTCAAAATGCACCTCAGGTTTCTTTCGACTAAAACAGCTTAATCCGTAGGAGAGACCTATGCTCATCACACGGTTGCTCGGGATGACATTGCTGTTGCTTATGTTTGGCAGCAGCACGGTCTATAGTAATGAAGCCACGGCAACAGACACACAACAAGCCGTGGTGATGGGTCAAATCATTCAGCCGCAAGGCAATAATGCCACTCGTGCCACAGCACCTACACCTACCGCTAGCCAAGAGGCTGTGGCTAATGATCTTAATGAAGGCGAAACACGTACTTTACCCAGTTTAAATGAACCAATTGTCGATCAAGCCAATTTACTGAGCCCTGCCCAAAAACAGCAAATTAGCCAAACAATTTTGCAATTGCACCAACAAGGCAAAGCACAAATTGGGGTGGTGATTGTGCCCACGACAGGTCAAGAAGATATTTTTAGCTTCGCGATGCGTGTAGCCGACCAATGGCAATTGGGGAGTGCCCAACGTGACAATGGTTTACTCATGGCGATTGCTGTCAATGATCGACGTATTCAGATTTTAACCGGTTATGGCTTAGAAGGTGTCATGCCCGATATTATCACCAGTCGCATTATTAATCAGCACATCACGCCTTATTTCGCCCAAGGGCGTTATGCCGAAGGGATTGCCTCAGGCATTGGACAAATTCAAGCCGTTTTAAATCAAGACCCTGAAATTGCAGCACAAGCGGCGCAAGAGTTACAACAGCGCCAACAACAAGCCTTGCAAGAACAACAAGCGCGTGAAAAAACTCTCTCTACAGCATTATTTATTTTAATTGCGGGTGTATTCGCCTCTTACATGGTAGGGCGGCGTTTAAGTGCTTCAACCGCAGCCGTAGCAGGTTTGGTTGCAGGTTTGGTCAATGGCGCAGGTTTAATCACCAGTGTATTGTTGGCAGGTGGTATTTTTGTACTGCTGATTAGCTCGGTTGCGCAACTGATTTTACAGATGTTTTTATCAGGTGCAGGGCGTGGCGGCGGCGGTGGTTTAGGTGGTGGTGGTTACCGCGGTGGTGGTGGCGGCTTTGGTGGCGGAGGAGCTTCAGGATCATGGTAACAACAACAGACACAACCCAAATTGTCACACAGCCTAAAATTGAACATGTGGTTCAGCCCAGTTTAAAGCGTTGGTTGAAGCATTTTGTCTTTATGCCGGCCACTAAACGCTATTTTAATCAACAAGATCAACATGCCATTAGCGTGGCTGTGCAGCAAGCTGAGCAAGGGCATGTCGGTGAAATTCAAGTGGTGATTGAAGGTCATATCCCTTGCTCAAAAGCTTATCATCAAGATGTCAAAATGCGTGCGCGTGACCTATTTGCCGAACTTGGTGTTTGGGACACCCAATTCAATAGCGGTATATTGTTATATATTAATTTATGCGAACGTAGCGTTGAGATTGTAATTGATCGTGGGCTGAAATCTGCCACCCAACAAGCCACTTGGGACAGTATTTGTCAGCAACTGATTGTAAGCATGCAGCAGCAACAGTACCGACAAGCGGTTATTGAAGCTGTTTTAGCAATAGGTGAGGCGTTAAATCAATTTTATGAGCAAAAAACACCTGACCAAAGTGACGAATTGGGTAATGCCCCAATTATGCTTGGTTAAAAAATAAGTAAACAACTGACAAAAAATGTCAGTTGTTTACATAAAAAATACATAAGTACACAAATTAAGTTTTAGTTAATTTTTAATTTTTATTTAAAAATTTTTATAAATCAAATATTTAATATAAAGACGAAATTAGTATTTAACTTTGGCACATACTTTGCTTATAGTTACATATATAAATAAACAAATATATTCTTCTGGAGAATGTTATGAACGCTCAAAAAGGTTTTACATTAATTGAATTAATGATCGTTGTTGCAATTATCGGTATTTTGGCTGCAATCGCGATTCCTGCTTACCAAAACTATATCGCTCGTTCACAAGTATCTGAAGCAATGACTTTAGCGACGGGTCTAAAAACAAGCATCCAAACTAATTTACAAAACAATACATGTTTTGCGAATGGTTCAGCTACTGTTGCAGCAGCAGATAGCATGGAAGGCAAATACGGTACAGCTGTTATTGGTGGTACACCAAGCGCGACTACAGTAACGACTGGTGCTTCTGGTTGTACCATTACTTATACGTTTAAAGGTACTGGTGTATCTAATAAAGTAGCTAGCAAAATCATTGGTATGGGTGTACAAGACAATGGTACTTTGGTAAAACTTGGTACTACTACTGTTGATCCAGAGTTCTTACCACAATCATTAACAGCAGCAACTACAACTACAACTGGTAACTAATTTTTTAGTAAACTAGTACAAAATAAGCTGCCCAAGGGTAGCTTATTTTTTTTGGTGGAAATATGTATAAAGTTGGCTTAAGTGTAGTCGTAAGTTTATTTTTTACCACATTAATCTATGCTTTATTTATGAATACGCATGAGTATATTGGGGTATTTGTACGTCTGAGTATGTTGGTTGCTTTAGGCGTTGGTTTATATAGTGCGTATCGCTTAAATTTAAATCATATTCATACATATTTTAAGAAAAAAAATAAGTTGAATCGTCAAAGGGTAAAAGCAAAAACTCTAACTTTAAGTTTAATTTGGTTGTTCAGTGTACTATTTTCCTATGTAATGTATAGCCACTTGCAACAGACGTTGTATTTTGCTTATTGTCTAGATGCTTTAATTTTTTCCCCATTTATTTTATTGGCAATTTATGCGTGGGTTGTATTTTTAGATCAACGTCAACTAGAGCCTAATGATGTTTATGCAACCATTTGGTTTGATTTGAAAAATCGCCGTTTTACATGGCAAGCCTATAAACTATTTATATTAAGTAGCATTGTTAAGATTTTTTATATCCCTTTTGTATACGGCGCTGCCTGTATTGCGATTGAGCAATTATTGCTATTAGAAAATATTTTAGCTGAACCTAGCCAATGGGTTAAATTTTTATTCTTATTTGGCATTTGTTTTGATGTAACTATTGCCATTGGTGGATATGTTTTCTCCAGTAAGTTTTTTGCAACAGATACTTTAAGTGTAGATGAAACATGGCAAGGCTGGTTGGTGTGTTTAATTTGTTATCCACCCTTTGTAATTATATTTAAATTCTTCACTCAACAAATTGATAGTTATATTTGGTCAGATTGGTTAACTCCTGATTCAATTTTGTATTGGATTTGGGCAACCTTAATTTGTTTAACGTGGATATGCTATTGGGCAGCAACGGTTAGTTTCGGCTTTCGTTTTTCCAACTTATCTTGGCGTGGTTTAGTGAATACGGGGCTATATCGTTACTCCAAACATCCAGCGTACATATCAAAAAATATCTATTGGTGGCTACATACTGTACCATTTTTTGGCGTAGTAGGCTTAGATCTATGGCGTAATGTATTGGCTTTAACCGCGGTGAGTTTAACTTATTACTTGCGCGCCAAAACTGAAGAGCGCCATTTGATGAAGTTTGCCGAATACCGTGAATATCAGCACTGGATATCTAAGCATGGGTTATGGGCAAAGATTAAAAAAAATAAATAGAATAGCTATTTATTTGATTCTTCTGATTGTCTTATGCAGTATCTATTTATTGCAGCAGCGTGAAGAGCTGATTGCTTATACTTTAAAGCAGAGTAAATACCCTATAAGTTGTGATGCAACACAACCCGATTGGCTGATTAAATTAGTTCCTCTCCTCAAAAGCCAAGGTTATATTGGTGTGCAAATCAGTTACACCCATCAGCAAGGTACGCTCAACTGTAGTATTGGTTGGGCGTCACTGTGGCCATTACGTGATCTGCAAAATAATGACCAATTTAAATATGCAAGTTTATCTAAAATTTTTACCGCTGCACTTGTGCTTGATTTAGTGAAAAAAAAGCAGCTCAATTTAGATGATCAACTCTTTACAACGCTAGATTTACCCTTAGTTCAACATAGCCAAATAATGGACATTCAAATTACACATTTGCTTCAGCATAGAGCAGGTTTTGATCGTCGTGTATCGGGAGATTGGGTATTTGAAAAACCAAATTTATGTCCTCAAAACTTACAGCACTTGGCACATTATCAATTAGATTTTTTACCCAATACTCAATTTGCTTATTCTAATTTTGGCTACTGTTTACTAGGAGAAGTAATTGCAAAAAAATATCAGACTCCTCTAAAAGACATTTATCAACAACAATTGTTTCAACCAGCTAAAGCTAAAATATCACACATTGCAGATCATCAAGGTACAGTTGAATACTTCGATTTTTTTAAGATGACTAGCGATAGCTTAAATTATCCACATTTTACTGCCTATGGTGGTTTTGTGGGTACAGCGCAAGATTTTTCCAAAGTCTTGGATTTCATCCAGCAACAAAATTATTTTGAAGCAGCACTCAAATTTAAACCCAACTCCTGTCGGTTGGATCAATGGACGGGTTGTCATAGTTTAATGATGTATCAATATCAAAGCTTACCTAGTCAACGTGTATATTGGAGAGATGGAAGCTTACCTGGGCTTACAGCTTTAACGATGCTTTTTGAAGATGGGCGCTCGATTGTATTTCTTGCCAATTACCGTGGTGAAGATGTAAATGAAGGTCAAAAACAGCTTAGATCTACACTCTATGCTCTATTGGGTGGTGATTAAATTTGCTGCAAATGCAGGATTTTTTACCTATCATAAGCCCAAATCATCAACATATTTTTATTATGAAGTTTTACCTTCTCCTCTTTGCTGCTGTACTAATGGCATTGGCGTGGTTATTGCCAGTCCATTACCGACCGTGGGTTACCTATACAGGTGAGCTCTATGCATTTTTGGCGCTCATTACCCTAAGTTTTATCTTTATCCAACAAAAATTACAGATTGCCAAAGTCACACTGCCTATATTGGCTTTAAGTCTTGTGCCTTTAATTCAATATGCATTCGGTCAGGTATTTTTCTTTGATAAAGCATTACTGTGCAGCATTTTTATCTTTGGCTTTTGGCTCAGTATTCAGTTAGGTTTTAATTTAACTTATGAATCTAAAACTGCTCGAGAAACGCTATTTACCCATCTATGCTATTTACTCACAGCCGTAGGAGCAGCCACAGCCTTTATTGCTGTGTGCCAATGGGTCAACCTAGATGCCTATTTGCCGGGTATGCACAATATTAAAAGTTTTGGCGGACGTCCTTATGCCAACTTTGCTCAACCCAATAATATGGCAACTTTTTTACTGATGTCTTTGTTGGCATGTTGGTACTTATATGAAAAACGAAAGCTCGACAGTAAAGTTTTAAGCTTTATTGCGGCCCTGATTGTCACAGGTGTTGTACTTGGTCAATCACGCACCTCTTGGGTGGCGTGTTTGTGCATCTTATTTTATGGTGCTTACCAATATTATAAAGGCGTACTCAGCCTGAAATGGTACTACGTAACCGCATGGACTACTTTGTTTATAGTGCTGCTGATTTGGGCATTACCTTTAAGCGTAACGATTTTGTCACCTTTTGCAGATAGTGCTGTAGCAAGCGGTGCCGGTGCGGTTGAGCTATCTAAACGTGCCACTGGTGATATGTCACGTTTGGCAATTTGGCAGCAAATGCTACATGCCATTATGGAGCAGCCGCTTTGGGGTTATGGTTGGCACCAAACCAGCGTGGCTTACACGTTAATTAGTGATTATTTCCAAGGGCCAGTCTGGATTCGTAGCGCGCATAATTTTGTTTTAGATTTCTTAGTATGGAATGGTTTACTCATTGGCTTGCCGTTTTTGGCATATTTGGCTTATTGGGCAATAACTTTGTTGCGTCGTGTTAATTCAGTTGAATCTGTGATTGCACTGCTGATGGTCACGGTATTTACTGTGCATGCAATGTTGGAATTTCCACAAAACTATGCTTATTTCTTACTGCCAATTGGCTTTATCTTGGGAATTTTGCAAGCACAGTCAAATACCAAAACATGGCAAATTAGCCCGCGCTTTATGCAAGTAACATTGGTGCTAGGGATTGCAGTTACCGCTTTAATTTATCGTGATTATGCAACGGTAGTACCCAAGCTCAATCAATCGATGCGTTATGAAAAAACACCTGAGCAAATCACCAACCACGATCAAATTTATCTCTTAGAAGAACTTAATCGTCGCATTGAATGGATTCGTATGAGTCCGTATACCCAAATCAGCCCTAATGAACTAACGCAAATTAGTGAGATTGTACTTAATTATCCAACCACTTATGATTTATTTAAATATGCCAAATTGCTGGCATTTAATGGTTATGAAGAAGAGGCCAAGCACCAACTGTGGTTATTGCGCGAATTGCGTAATTTAGAGATTAGCTACGAAGAACTAATTGAACTTGCACCACAGTGATAAAAAGCCCGCAATCGCGGGCTTTTTTTTGTTTAAATTTGGCTTTGAATATAGTTTTCAATACCCACATTTTCAGCCAAATCAAGTTGGGTTGTGGTCCAATCTAAGTAGTCTTCTTCTTTTTCAAGAATCTCTTGCAGCATATCACGCGTTACATAGTCCATATGGCTTTCAGCTAAAGCCACAGCCTTTTGTAGTGCCTCAATATTCTCATTGACTTTACGTACGTCGCACTGCAGAACTTCTAAAGTATGCTGACCAATATAGAGCTTACCTAGGTGCTGTAAATTAGGTAGACCTTCTAAAAATAAAACACGTTCAATAATTTTATCGGCATGTTTCATCTGACGAATAGATTCTTTGTATTCAGCCGAACCTAATTTTTCAATGCCCCAATCATTAAACATACGTGAATGCAAAAAGTATTGGTTGATTGCGGTTAAATGATGATACAACACTTGGTTTAATTGATTGATAACGTCACGATTGCCTTTCATTGCAGCCACTCCAAGAATTGCCATAAGGCTTTAATTTTAAATTAGAATCATGTTAAACAAAAAAAGCCGTTGTCGCGAGTGATTTATAGAACAGCAAATGAAAATCGCAATCAAAAGCAGTTGTTGCAGCAGAATTTTGGCAAGAAAAAACCCGCTCAGAGTCATAAGCGGGGGAGGAGTTATTTGCCTAACGGCGTATTTTTATAATTATGCGGTTTTAAGCGGCCACAGAAATGCGCGCGGCAATTTGGGCAACTTCTTCACTAATAATGGCGCGCGCTTCTGGTGCACAACGTCCACAGCATGTACCAAGGTCAAGTTGGTCACGAATTTCACGGTAACTTCCTGCACCATTCGCAACAGCTTCTTTAATATCCTGATCAGTAATACCGCGACATAGACATACGTACATCAGCAACCACATACAATGAAATAAATAAGATAACTAGTATTATTGATAATTATTATCAATTGTCAATTTATTTCATCTTATTCTTTGTGAATGTTTATTGAGTTTTTGAATTAAAAAACGCCACTCAATCGGTGGCGTTTATAGGTATAGGCTAAGTTATTGATTAATAATAACCACACCATCCATTTCAACTAAAGCACCCTTAGGTAAGCTGGCGACACCTAATGCGGCACGTGCAGGATAAGGCTGCGCGAAATATTCGCCCATAATTTGGTTAACCAATTGGAAATTTGAAAGATCAGTTAAGAAAATATTGAGTTTAGCAATATCAGCCAATGAGCCACCGGCTGCTTCACACACCGCTTTTAAATTATCAAAGACACGGCGGATCTGTGCTTCAATGCCTTCAACCAATTCCATACTGTATGGATCTAAACCAATTTGCCCTGAAAGATATAAAGTATCATTCACTAAAATTGCTTGTGAATATGTGCCAATCGCAGCAGGTGCATTTTCGGTATGGATTACTTGGCGCGACATCAATTTCTCCTTATGTGGTGTCTTTATACATCTTAGTCGATCAAATTCAACAGCAGAAGTATTATCGTTTAATTTGATTAACTTGCAGCTTTTGCAGACTCATGCATATTGAGTGGTTGGAATAAACGTCCAATACGTGGGAAACCAAACTGCATACGTAAATCACGAATAATTTTGGCAATATGTTGGCGATTATTCACCACAATATTCACATAAGTTTTCCCCTCATGTGGGCGTACCATTTCAACACCCGTATGTGCTTTACGGCATTGATAAATCAAATCTGATATTTGTTCATCATTAAGAATTAAATCAATGGCTAGATAAGCGGTGAAGCTTACATCTTCAACCACATCATGTTTATCGTTCCAATTGAGCGGCATAATGTTTTCAGGGTGCAAATGTTGCTCATGCAATAAATTACGACAGCGCGCACGATGCACGATCAAACCACGGCGTGATAAATGCCCTTGGATTGGGTCACCTAACACAGGGTTGCAGCAATGGGCATATTTCACATCTACGCCTTCAGTGCCTTGGATTAAACGCTCAGATTCTTCGCTATGATGATCTTGTGAGAACAAATGATTGGCAACCAATTGCGGCAATAAATCGCCTACAGCAATTTGCTCAAATAAACGATCTTTGGATTCTAAATGACGCCACTGTAATAAATCAGTCCAATCTTCTTCAGTTAGGTCTTTACTTGAGCGATTAAACAGCTTTAAGGCGCGATCTAGCGCTTGCTGACCGACCAAACGTTGCTCTTCAATGTCTTGGTCACGCAACATATTTTGTAAGGCACGACGCGCTTTTTGCGTGTTGATAAAGCTAAGCCAATCTGGATTTGGAGAGGCTAAAACATCGGTAATCACTTCAACCACTTGACCATTGGATAGGGCAGTAGATAAAGACTTGGTTTCGCCATCAATTTTGGCACCTACGGCATGGTTGCCTAAAAATAAACTGGCTGAATAAGCAAAATCAACAACTGTTGCACCTTGCGGCAACTCGTGTAAATGCCCTTGTGGGGTATATACCCAAATTTTTTCTTGATGTAGATAGTCAAGTAGCTCATTAAATGTGGTTTTAGCACAATCGCCATCGACCAACACGTTTAAATTTTGCATTGAAGCTTGAATAGCCGAGCGACATGCTTGCGGTGCATTTTCACCGAGCACCACACCAAAACGTGCAGCTTTACGCATTAATTCGGTTTGAATGGTTAAAGACAGCGTGGTTTTTTCGCCTTTTAAGCGCAGCATTAACGATTGGTTGCCACCCGGTAGTGGACGACGAATATGATCGGCATAGCTTAACACTTGGAAATTATCACGTAGCATTTCTGCCAAGCGGTCACAGTCGGCAATGCTTTGTAAAATAATTTCAAAAGCATGACTATGGGTCAGTTCTTGTAAGTTAATGTCATTTTTGACAAAGTGACGTAATAACTCAATGTTGTTGTTTTTCTTTTTAATCCGACCTTGTAAGGCATTATCTTGTAATAAAGTAGTCAGTTTACTTTCCCAAATCGCTTGATATTCACAGCGTTTTGGCTTGGTGTGTAAGAGTGCTTCTTGTACGTTGTTGTACATGTCTAAATCAAGATTTTGATAACACAGATGCTCTAAGTTATCAGCCATCTCATTCATGCCAACAATACGCGCCATAGGCACGAATACATCAAAGGTTTCTTGGGCAATACGCGCACGTTTATCAGGGCGTAGTGCGTCCAAGGTGGTCATATTGTGGTAGCGGTCAGAGAGTTTAATAATAATGACACGTGGGTCTTGTAAAGTCGCTTGTAAAATTTTACGAAATGACGCAGCTTTATTAAATTCTTTGTCGCTTGAATGACTGAGTTTGGTCACACCATCGACCAATTCAGCCACAGTGCGGCTAAATTTTGTTGTGATGTCTTCTTTAGTAAATTCGGTATCTTCAATGACATCGTGTAACAACGCGGCCATTAAGGTTTCGGCATCTAGGCGCATGTGGGCTAAAATACAACTTACCGCAATCGGGTGAAGAATGTACGGTTCGCCGCTTTTGCGTGTTACACCATCATGTGCCATATCGGCATAATCACAAGCCTCTAGCACGCGCTCCACATCACGTTCGCTTAGGTAAGCGTCGATAATAGTTTTGAGCTGTTGCTTTGCTTGATTGACTTCTGCACCTGGCATAGAACACCTTTACGAGACACGTTAAATAAGTTGATGGGCTAATCCTTTAATGAAATGTATTCTGCGTCAGTTGTCAATTTTTTCTGTGAAAAAAGAGCAACTTTTTTAATTGCAAAGGATTGGCCTAGATTAGATGTTATAACGTTTATTGCACAAATATAAAAGTACAGGGCACAAAAAAGCCTAGTTAAAAACTAGGCTTTAGGTAGAAAGCTTTTCTTATTGGAAAGAAAAACCATCTAAATTCAAGTTATTTGCAGACAATGCAAGGTCAAGGCTAGACGTTTGATAATCTTGCTCACGTTGTTTCAAAATATCTTTAGAAACGTGACCAGCTGCAATTTCACGTAAAGCCACCACTGTAGGTTTATCGTTGTCCCATTCTACAGTTGGTTCAATACCTTGACGTGCCAATTGACGCGCGCGTTTGCTTGCCACTAGTACAAGCTCAAAGCGGTTGTCTACATGGTCTAAACAATCTTCAACGGTTACGCGTGCCATAAGAATTCTCGGTTGAATGGTAAATTTAAATAGACTGTGCAGTATAAAAGTCTTTACTTAAATACTCAAGTTTTAATCACTCGCTTACAGGAGTAATCAATTTTTGAATTAAGTCACGATGACGATTAGCCTGTTGTAAAAACGCCAAGCGATTGGCAGTAATCACCGCTTCAAGATCGTGTAAAGCCTTGTTAAAATCATCATTAATAATGACATAATCAAAGTTGACGTACTGCTGCATGTCTTCTACCGCACAGCTTAGGCGATGCTCAATCACATCAACTGAGTCAGTGCCACGGTTAGATAAGCGCTGACGCAAATCGAACTGACTTGGCGGTAAAATAAAGATTTGTTTTGATTCAGGAAAAAGTTTACGTACTTGCTCGGCACCTTGCCAATCAATCTCAAGCAATACGTCATGACCTTTGGCCAATTGTTCTTTTACAGTGGCTTGCGCTGTACCATAATAGTTACCAAAAACTTCGGCATACTCAATAAAACCGCCTTCTTCAACCAGTTTTAAAAAGTCTTCTTTTTGTGCAAAGTGGTAATGTACACCGTCAAGTTCACCCACGCGTTGACCACGTGTGGTGTGCGATACAGAAACATGTAAATTGGTTACACGTTCAAGCAGCGCTTTAACAAGGGACGTTTTGCCCGTTCCTGATGCGGCAGAAACGACAAACAAGAGACCCGACATGATATTTTTCCTGATATGATAAAATATCTTCTCTATTTTAAAGTAGACAGCCACTAAACTAAATAGTCCAAGTGACTTTGTTTACATTTATTTCAAAATCATTTATCCAACCCATAAGCTGAGTATTTGAGGATTCTATGGAAATTGTATTGGCTAATCCACGTGGTTTTTGCGCAGGTGTAGACCGTGCAATTGCCATTGTAAATCGTGCCTTAGAGTGTTTTAACCCACCGATTTATGTGCGTCATGAAGTGGTACATAATAAATTTGTAGTGGATGATTTACGTCAACGTGGCGCAATTTTTGTAGATGAATTAGATGAAGTTCCAGACGACAATATTGTGATTTTTAGTGCTCATGGTGTGTCTAAAGCCGTACAACAAGAAGCGACACGCCGTGGTCTAAAGGTTTTTGATGCGACGTGTCCTTTAGTGACTAAAGTGCATATTGAAGTCACTAAATATGCCCGTGAAGGGATTGAAGCCATTTTAATTGGTCACCAAGGTCATCCTGAAGTTGAAGGCACTATGGGGCAATATGACAAGAAAAATGGCGGTGAAATTTATTTAGTTGAAGACGAACAAGACGTCGCAGCCTTGGTGGTGCGTAATCCTGAGCAAGTGGCTTTTGTCACCCAAACAACATTGTCGATTGATGATACGGCTAAAGTGATTGATGCTTTGCGTCAAAAATTCCCAAGTATCCAAGGTCCACGTAAGGATGATATTTGTTATGCCACGCAAAATCGCCAAGATGCGGTACGTGATTTGGCTGCTCGATGTGATGTAGTATTAGTTGTTGGTTCACCAAATTCATCTAACTCTAACCGTTTACGTGAATTAGCAGAGCGTATGGGTAAACAAGCTTATTTAGTTGATAATGCTGATGAACTTGATAAAAATTGGTTTAATGCCCAAGCTAAAATTGGGGTGACAGCAGGCGCTTCTGCGCCAGAAATCTTAATTAAGCAGGTGATCCAGCGTTTGCAAGATTGGGGAGCACATGTTCCACAAGAGTTGGCGGGACGTGAAGAAAGCATTACCTTTAGTTTACCTAAAGAATTAAGAATTCCTATTACGCAAGCTTAAATCTAATCTTATTTAAACCAATGCTTAGCATTGGTTTTTTTAGCAAACAAAAGCAGCCTATTAGCAGTAAATACAATAAAAAATTCTTCTAATTCAGTGTTGTGATCTAAGCTGATGAAATAAATACCTGACTAAATAAGTTGGTGTTTTTAAAATTTATTAAACAATAAAAATAAGTGTTTAATTTGAATCATAAAAAATATGTATTTAATGTGATTTTTCTTATGGTTTTTGTAGCATCCTTATCTGATTTTTTATGCCATTTATCTGTGATGAGTTTGTATTTTCTGCTGCTTATTCGATAATTAGTACAGGATAAGGTGCTGAATTTTTATGGGATAAATAATGCGTAAATTACAAGGATTTACCTTAGTCGAATTAATGATTACGATTGGCGTCTTGGCGATTTTAGCGACGCTTGCTGTACCTTCTTTTGCTAGTATGATACGTAAATATAATTTAGAAAGCAGTGTTATGGAGTTAAATATGTTGCTTAGTGAAGCACGTACAACTGCCTTAGCAACAAGAAAAGACGTCACTGTTTATCTCAGTAAAGATGCACTTAACACAACCCATAATAAAAATTGGATGCCTAAAGGACAAACCAGTGACCAAACTGAGGTGTCTGAAATAGTATTTACTGGATCAGGTCAAATCAAGATTGACAATGAAATGGCCGTAGATACCCAATTAAAAATATGCGACCAAGCAGCGCCTTCTGAGCTTTCAATGACGCTACATTTATCCCGTTTTGGCACCGTGCAAAATATAACCAAGGGGCAGTGTTCATGACATATTCATCTCAACGCGGTATTGGCTTAATAGAAGTGATGGTTGCAGCACTGATTTTAGCAGTTGCTGTGTTGGGATTTATGGCACTGCAATATCGCTCTTTAGAAGCAGCAAACGAAGCTTATTATCGTACCCAAGCTATGAGTATAGCGCGTGATGTTGCAGAAAAAATTCGAGCCAATCAATTTGCACAACCTATTTATGTTGAACAACTAACCTATAAAACACCCGAACCTGCACCTGATCCCGATGATGAAGAAGGTGTTGTGATGCCAACAGAATGCACGCATACATCCACCTGTACAAAAGACCAATTCGCCTATGTTGATGCTATAGAGATTAAAGCTAAGGCCCAAGAGGTAGGTATGCAAGTAGCGATGCAACCTTGTAGTGGTGTGGAACGTCAGTGTATTTACATTGCTTGGGATGAAACGCTACCTAAAGACGGTGACCCAAGTAAAGAAAATGTATGTACCAATGGTGGTACTTATGTAGATGCTTCACGCTGTATTGTGATGGAGGCATACGAATAATGAATAAACTCTATCAACATGGTTTGAGCTTACTTGAGCTGATGATTGCCCTAGCACTCGGATTAATCTTGGTGGCTGTGGCTATACAAATGTTTATTTCCTCTCAATCAAATTTATCGTTGCAGCGTGGTTTAGGTGACTTACAGGACAATGGTCTGTTTGGAATTGATTTTGTTGCTAAAGACTTACGTAAAGTGAATCTTGGTGCATCTTTACCGGTTTTGGATTCAAAGATTGCACAAGGTGGGATAATTTTGTCTGCAAGTAATATTACAGGTACCTCACCCACTGGAACTGACACGATTAGGTTATTGGATTTACAACAAAATGAAATGTCAGGTACGGCGCTACTTCCTGGTACATCTAACTTTGTGGGTCAAAAAAGCGATCAACTGACCATTCAATATAAAGCAGTACAAAATGTTTACGACGATTCAACTTTCTTGCGCAAGGTCAGCAATGGTCTAAGTGCAGATGAGCAAGCAATTGTTGTGGGTTATGACTGTGAGGGTGGAAAAATTGTGTTGGGTGATGTGGCTAATCAAACCTATATCGTGCAGCGTTATTTTGTAAGATCAACCACAGGTCTGACCACAGCCGATGGTCAAACTAATTCAAACCTTGCCCTGTATTGTGATGCTGGACGCTATCAGTTAGGTGCTGTGGAAGATGCATATGTAGCCACTCAACCTGAAAATCGTAAAGTGAATGTCACAGGTTTAAATAATAATAATCAAGTTATTTTAAATCGTGTTGATCATTTTCGGGTCTTGCTGGGTGTGGCAGAAGGAAATTATACCGAGAGTAATAAATTCCGATATATGACCTTAAGTGACTATAAAGCACTCACCAGCAATTTGCCGAAAATTCGCAGTGTGAAATTGGGGCTAGTGATACGTTCTCAAGATGCTGTACCAAGCTCAGTCATAAAAGCAGATCAAAGTTTTAATATTTTAGATTTAACAGCCTTAAAATTAGTGGGTTCACAAGATTATCATTTACGTCAAGTACTCACACAAACAGTTGCCTTGCGTAATGCTCTTGGGGAGGACTTAAGATGATAAATTCTCGAGTGCAGCAAAAAGGTTCAACTTTAGTGGTGGTCTTAATCATGTTGGTGATTATTACCATTATTGGTGTAGTAGGTGTGCGCCATAGTATGACGTCATTAAACATTGCTACCAATAGCCAAATTAATGAATTGTTAAGACAAAGTTCTGACTCGGCGATGTTGGCTTTAGAAGAGGTGAGTGACCTTGAGCAATTGTCTACAGCTAATGGTATTTTGGGTTTTATTAGCCAACCTGAAAATCTCAATAAAGAGTTAGTATTTTGTTTTAAAAAGAATCAGGGTATCGCTTTTACCATCAATCAAGCCAGTATGCTTGAGTTCACAACAACAGGTTTAAGAAATACGACCTTGGGCAAACGAGGCTTTTGTAAGCCAAAAAATAGTTTGTTTTATACCAGTGAGCGTAACGCAGTACTTACACAAGTGGCAATTAGACGTTCAACAGCTGGCGTATTAGAGCCGGCTTTTTCAAACTATGTCACAGGTACTGATTTTATCTCAGCCAAGACACAAAATAACGAGCGCTTCACCATTTATGCCACATCTGTTTTGCCCTCAGTAGGCGGGGCTAAAAAAGATGATATTGAAAATTGTTTATCCAATCATTTCAGTGGTCGCGTTCAAAGTTTATCTTTAGATATTAACAGTCCTGCTGCAACAACAGTTTCACAATGTTTGGAAGGATTAGGCGTGCCATATATCACCCAAGTGGCTGATTATAGCTATATGGTAGGTTTTAATAAGTTGCCGGCAAGTAACTGATAGCATGGGAGTATTCAAAATGAAAAAGACAATAATCAGCAATGCTATTGTTATGGTATTAGCAACAACAGGCTTCATGAGTCATACGACATGGGCAAGTGATCGTGAGATTTATCAACGTGGTGGAGAGGGTTCAGCCGCGGTTATGATTTCGCTTGATGTTAGCCGAACCATGCGTGAAAAATTTGGTACGCTTAATGATGGTAATGGCGACTATTATGGTTGTGTGCGCAGTGTTCAAGACCCAGAAGAACTGACCATTGGTGATAAAAATCGTAAAGTCGAGTCAAAATATTGCGTTTATACTGACGACTTCATTAAATTTAATAATTTTTTCTTAAGAAAAAAATTCCCCTCTTATGAGGCCTATGTTAAGCAAACTTGTGATTTTATTCCACGTAACATGTCTATAACTGGGCGTGAAAATAATATCTACCAATGTTATGACCGCTTAACGCGCGCCAAAATTGCGCTTATTGGTTTGCTAGATGGTGACGTACAGCGTGACATCGTACCCTTAAGTGGCGATAAAGTCGTAGGGTTGAGTGTGTTTCCAGCCTACTTGGTCAGTAACAATAAAAATAGTAAACATGCAGATAAGTCCGCCGCGATCGTTTTGCCTGCCCGTCGTCTTGATGCTCAGGTTACGTATAATGGCAAAAAAATGGAACAGCGAGAGGCATTGGTACAGGCCATTTTATATAACACAACAGATGCAAAAAAGAGTTTGTGGGATAAATTTACCGAAAATGACAACGTACCTATCGCCAGTGCTTTAGCAGAATCAGCAGCATATTTAATGGGTACCACGACCAACGCCGGCTTTAGAGAAATGCAAAAAGCTTGGATTAAATGGGAAGATCGGAAAGTACAAGAAAAGTTTGAAAAATCTAAGCTTTGGCCTTTTGTGGGAGATTGTGATAAAGGTAAATCTGGTTCTTGGGATGAGTTTGGTCAATGTAAAGATTGGGAAATCAGCACTAAGCTTGATAGCTACGATGATTTATACTCTATGAACGAGCGCAATGCTGCAGATTTATCATGGGATCGGGCACGTTTTTTAATCAATGATGATAGTAAATATTTAAAAACCAGTGGTTATCGTTATGCACCTACTGAAGTAGTAGATGGTATTAACTATAAAGCCCCAGATCTAATTACAAAGCAGGTTGAAGACCCGTCGTTAAAATCGTGTCATGCACAAGGGGTGTATGTGGTTACGGGTGGTTTATCGCATACAGGTGATGCTTCACAAGGCGAAGGCACAATTGATTTTTACATGAAACGAATGATGAGTCGTTCTTTAGGCGATACAGATTACCGTACTAATATGTGTAAAAATGGTGTACTCAAAGACTATACTAATATATTTGGCAATGAGAATAATTATATAGATAACTCAAGTTGGTCATGTATCTCCGCCTATGCTGAAAAACTAAAAACTGGCGCTAACCCAGTTGGTTTAAGTATTAAAACAGCTGTTGTAGGTGTAGGTAAGCAGTTTGAAGAATTGCCAAGTTCCAATTTTGCTATGACTACCGCAGAAAATGAAGCTGAATTAGCAGAAGCCATTGAGGAGTTAGAAGCTTTTGAAGATGCCAATAGCCTGCTTAATACAAAGCGTACCAAACATAATTTAAAAAATACTGCACTGCTTGGGTTACATGGTGGTGGTGGTTGGTATTCAGCAATGTCAGCTCAAGATATTGCCAAAAGTTTTAATAGCTTTGTCAATGTTTTATCAAAAGACATTCCATCAGCATCGGTGAATAAAGCTGTTATTCCAGTGGATATTTTAAATCCTTATGAATTGCAGCCATACGCTTATCTGACCATGTATGAACCTACTGTGCAGGGTACGGCTGCGGCATGGGCAGGTAACCTAAAACGTTATGGTATTGGTAGCAGAGGATTGGTGGTCGATCAAAATGATAAGAGCATTTTTGCTACCAATGGTGTTGTCAAAGACAGTGTGAAGGATCTGTGGGAAAAATCTTCTTTAACCGATGCTGAAAAAGCCAAACCACGTTTATTCCAAGGTGGTGCACTCAATCAACTTGATTTGGGTAAAAATGACGCTAATGGATTTAAGCGTACTGTTTATACCACGCGTGAATGTGTAGAAAAAAAGAATCAGGTTGTTTGCCAACAAAATCAAAATGTGGCTTTAAAGCAAATTAATCAAGACTACTTTAACAAAGGTTTAACCGCGCAAGATCAGCTTCGAGGTTATTTACTTGGATTATTAGGTTATAACGTGGTCAATCCAAAGGCTGTGGATGACGAAGATATTATGCAGATTTGGCAGCAGCGCCCTGAGCTACGTCAAATGGGCGCAATTTTACATTCCGACCCATTGCTGTTCACTCAAAATGGTAAAGTACAACGTGATGCCAATGGTTATATTTCTACCTCAGAACGCGAAGACTATGTATTATTTGGTACCACCCAAGGTGTGTTACATATCTTAGAAGCTGATACAGGTAAAGAAAAATTTGCCTTTGTCCCAAATGAGATGGTGGAATCAAATCATAATAACTTTGTTCATCTAAATGCTGCTGACCCTACAGGAAAATTCTTATACGGTATTGATGGTGCATGGACAGTGCATACTGAATATGTAGCAGAGAGTGAAGAAGCTGACAAAATTACCGTTGGATCACGTACCGATGTTGAGGTTGCTGGTAAGCAGTGGGTCTATGGTGGTTTACGTATGGGAGGGCGTAGTTATTACGCGCTTGACTTAAGTGATATTGATCAGCCTAAAGTAAAATTCCATATCGATCCAATCAATCAATCAGTGCATAGCCCTACAGGTACCAAAGAGTACGATGCTTTGCGCTTTATGGGACAAAGTTGGTCTAAACCAGTCATTACACGAGTAAATTGGCAAGGTCAAGATAAGCTGGTGATGTTTGTAGGCGGTGGTTATGACCATATCGGTCAAAACCAAGGCTATGAAAGTTCAGGTTATGATCAAAAACAAGGCCCGCAGCGCAGTGGTGCAGGGGTCTATATGTTTGACGCCGACACCGGTGATCTATTGTGGTGGGCAAGTACCAATGTGTCAGGTGATGATCCTATTAAACCTAATGCACAAAAAACGATTGAGCATAAGGTACCTGACTTAGCCTACAGCGTGGTGAGCACGATTAAAACAGTGGATCGAGATGGGGATAGTTTGACGGATCATTTGTATTTTGGTGATTTAGGTGGTCAGGTATGGCGTATAGATATTAATAACTTCCACAATGATAAGCAGCCCTTTGCCACACATGTAGTGCGTTTACTCGATTTACAAGCAGATATGCATACCAATGATACCTACAAACGTCCACGTTTTTACACGCAACCTACTTTTAGTATCTATCGTATACCAAGTTCTGGTCGTGTGATGGCTGCTATTAGCATTGGTTCTGGAAATTTGAGTAGACCAATGCATGACGTTGCAGATGAGCCAAATTGGAAACCTAATGCAATTTATACCTTATTTGATAAAGATGTCACACGTAGTAATTTATATAAACTCAACGCATCACAGTTGCTGACAAAAGATGTTGAACCTGTAGAGCTGACGAGTAATCAACGTAAAGGTATTGATAAAGCCTTTGATGAGACTATTGCGGGTTGGAAATATACGTTCTCTGAACATGCATTTGATCTTGATGAAAAAAATAAGGGTGCGCAAAAGTTCTATAGCACTCCGATGGGCGCAAAAGTAATCACAGATCCAGTCTTAATGAATAACCAATTATTTGTGAGCGTATTTGATAGTGCCAAGAGTGGTACGGTTCAAGGCTGTGATGCAGGTATTAAAGGTGAAAGCGTCATTGAGCGTTTCTGTATGCCATTTGGTACATGTGGCTCAAATAGTGGCCTGAGCAATAGCTTATATGCAGGGGTTGGTATTGCACCCATTAATGTGAGTTCAGCAGGTCAAGGTGCTCAAAATTCACGTACCATTGTGAATAGTCAATGTGAGGGGGATAGCTGTTCTATTGGGGGCACTGGCGACAATGTCCAAGGCAACAATGAACTTAACCGTAAACTACGCCCAATGCGTTGGTTTGAGCGCGAGTGAGAACAGTTATGCAAATGAGCAAGGGCTTTACCTTAATCGAGTTAATGGTCGTGGTGGTGATTATTACAATCTTTGCTGTCATTGCTGTGCCTACTTACAAAAATTATATCCGCCGTGCCGATTTAAGTCAGGCACAGCAGGAGATGCAAAAAATTGCCGACCAACTTGAGCGTTACAAAGGACGTAGTTTTAGTTACAACGGTTTTAGTTTGTCAGCAGTTTTTGACCTACCAAACAATGATCCTTTGATTAATGAAAGCAATGGAGTGGTTTATCTGCCCCTAGGAAGTAATGCAACAAATGCCAAATATACCTTGACCCTACGTGACCCTGAAACTCAAAAGTCACTCGCAACAGGGATTAAGGCAAGCGCAGGAGATACAGGACTCGGTGATAGTTTAGGTCATAGTTGGGAGATGAATGCGCTAAGCACTGATTTGGCAAACTATAGTTTAGTGATGAACAGTCAGGGTTTACAGTGTAAAACCATAGATCAGACACAAGTAAAGTTGTATGAATGTGGTGCAACTGGGACTGGTGAAGCATGGTAAAACAAGGTGGCTTTAGCCTAATTGAGGTGATGATTACGGTGGCGATTGTGGCAATTTTGGCTGTGATTGCTATCCCTAGCTATGAGCGCTATAAAGTTAAAGTTAATCGTGTAGCGGCGCAATCTGATTTGGTTGAGATGGGCACTAAGTTACAGCAGTATTTAGTGACGCGTCGTAGTTTTATAAAAGATAATGGCTTTATAGGATTAGCTGATGTCAACTTAACGAATCAGTTACCACGCAACGAACCGAATTTATATACCGTTAGTCTGAATGTAACGGCAAACACTTGGGAGCTTGTTGCCAAGCCTAATCTTGGTACACCTCAAGCAGGCGATGGAGTTTTGGTTTTAAATTCCAAAGGTTATCGTTGTTGGGATAAACAATTAACCACGGCGTGTGACCCAAGTGCCATAACAAATTGGGATGGACGTTAAAAAGTAAATTTAAAGGTGTGGATAAATCAGTTTTTCATCTTTATTTCATTGCCAAGATCGCGTAAAATACTGCCCTCTATGAAAGGGGTTTGAGCTGTATCGATGGTCGGTACAAGGATAATCCGTAAAAACTATAAGGTTCTATCATGGTTGTTATTCGTCTTGCACGCGGTGGTGCTAAAAAACGTCCTTTCTATCAAATCATTGTGACTGATAGCCGTAATGCACGTGACGGTCGTTTCATCGAACGTATCGGTTTCTTCAACCCTACAGCTCAAGGTAAAGCAGAAAAACTTCGTTTAGATGCTGACCGTTTTGCTCACTGGGTTTCTCAAGGTGCTCAACCTTCAGATCGCGTTGCTTCTTTAGCTGCTCAAGCTAAAAAAGCTGCAACTGCTGTTTAATATGGTAGTAGATTGCCCATGACACCAACACAGAATGTTCCCGAAGATCGTATTCAGATTGGACAGCTACGTTCAGCATATGGATTAAATGGGTGGCTCTGGGTCTATTCCAATACAGAACCCATGAGCAACATTTTTGACTATCTGCCTTGGTACATTGAGACCAAAGCAGGTTGGCAAATTGTCGATGTTAAACGTTGGAAACCGCATGGCAAAGGCTTGGTCGTAAGCTTAAAAGGTGTGAGTGATCGCACTGGTGCAGACGAACTGGTTGGCGCAAATGTATGGATCTCTAAATCGCAACTGCCTCAAGCAGGTGTAGATGAATATTATTGGTCGGATTTAAAAGGTCTAACAGTGTTAGGGCTTGATGATGACGAACAAGAAATTAATCTCGGTCAAATTTTTGAACTGTTTGAAACAGGTGCCAACGATGTCATTGTGGTGCACGCAACCCCACAAAGTATTGATGGCGAAGAGCGATTGATTCCATGGCATAAAGATGTGGTACAACGCGTTGATCTAGAAGCGGGTCGTATTTACGTCAATTGGGGCGTAGATTACTAACATTTTTGGAAATACGGGAGTCTGTGATGTTTTTTGCAGTCATTACGCTTTTTCCGGAAATGTTTGAAGCGATTACAGCCTACGGGATTAGCGGGCGTGCTGCAAAGCGCGATTTAATACAGATGCATTGTATTAATCCTCGTGATTTTGCAACGGGCAACTACAAACGTGTGGACGAACGTCCATTCGGTGGTGGTCCGGGTATGGTGATGATGGCTGAGCCTTTGGCACAAGCGATTCAACATGCCAAACAACTTGCACAAAAGGCAGGTGCAGCCAATGTCCCTGTGGTGTATATGTCACCACAAGGTCAAACTCTTCATGAGCATGCTGTACAACAATTTGTCGAATACGACGGATTGATTGTACTTTGCGGACGTTATGAAGGGGTCGATGAGCGTTTGATCCAAAAATATGTCGATCAGGAATGGTCGATTGGTGATTATGTATTGTCGGGTGGTGAACTGCCGGCTATGGTATTATTGGACAGCATTATTCGCAGACTTCCGGGTGCGATGTCCGATGAACAATCCCATGTGCAAGACTCTTTTGTGGATGGTCTTTTAGACTGCCCACAATATACCAAGCCTGACCATTTTGAAGGGCTGGATGTGCCAGAGGTATTAAAATCTGGTCATCATGGCAATATTGAGAAATGGCGCTTTGTGCAGCGATATCAACGTACACTTGAACGTCGACCAGAATTGGTTGAACAAGTTGAGTTGACTAAGCAGCAAAAGAAATGGCTCAAAGATTCGGGTCTTTAAATTGTTTAAAGACCTTTAATAGGTTCTTTATACCTTGAAGTGGTCAAGTATAAAGAGAAAGATCATCGGGTGTATGCGCTTTAGCCTCTATACCCCGCGAAGATCAGACCCCTTCTGACTCGCACATATTGGAGATACCCCATGAGCGGTAAGCATCCTTTAGTTCAAATTATTGAAAATGCACAATTAAAAACTGATATCCCTGCGTTTGCACCAGGTGATACAGTAATTGTTCAAGTTAAAGTAAAAGAAGGCGAGCGTGAACGTCTTCAGGCTTTCGAAGGCGTTGTAATCGCTAAGAAAAACCGTGGCTTAAACTCTGCGTTTACAGTACGTAAAATTTCTAGCGGTTTCGGTGTTGAGCGTGTTTTCCAAACTCACTCTCCAGTTGTTGCTGGTATCGAAGTTAAACGTCGTGGTGACGTTCGTCGTGCTAAACTTTACTACCTACGTGAATTGTCAGGTAAAGCTGCACGTATCCGTGAAAAGTTACCAGCTCGTAAAGTTAAAGCTTAATTTTAAGTTTTATCTTGAGTTAAAAAATGCGCCTTTTGGCGCATTTTTTTATGGCTTAAATATACGATAAAATTATTTTTAAAACCGAAATCTTGTCTATCTAGGTTTTATGGGTTTGTAAAAGCACATTGCCTTTGAATCACTATACACTCACAAGATGGATTGTTACCATGAGCCAATTTTTTGGATCTAAAGTGTTATGAAATCTTCTGCACATAAAGCGCCGCGTCGTCATTTAAGCGGTGTATTTTTACTGAACAAACCCTTAGGAATTAGTTCTAACGCAGCCTTACAAAGAGTGCGTTGGTTATACCGTGCACAAAAAGCAGGGCATACGGGTGCACTTGATCCACTGGCATCAGGTTTGTTGCCAATTTGCTTAGGTGAGGCGACCAAATTTTCGCATTATTTACTTGAGTCAACCAAGCGTTATCAAACCACGGTATTTTTAGGGCATAGCACCACCACAGGTGATGTTGAGGGTGAAGCTTTACTTGAACAAGCAGTACCTGAATTGACTGAAGACGCTATTTTAACCGTACTTGCACAGTTTACGGGGGATATTCAGCAAGTGCCACCGATGTACTCGGCCTTGAAAAAAGAAGGACGTCCACTATATGAATTGGCACGTCAAGGGATTGAAATTGAGCGTGAGTCACGTCCAATTACCATCTATGCTATTGAGCTATTGAGCTTTGACGCCAGCAGTATTACTTTAGATGTAACCTGTTCAAAAGGAACTTATATTCGGGTATTAGGTGAAGATATTGCCAAAGCCTTAGGTACTTATGGTCATTTAACTTATTTACATCGTGTTAAAACTGGGCACTTTGACTTAATTCCAAGTTATACCATTGAATATTTAGAAAGCTTAACCGAAGAGCAGCGTGATGCTTTATTGCTACCTGTTTACGCGCCAGTTGAGCATTTTCCTCATGTGCAGGTGCCACAAGGACGTGCTGAATATTTCTGTCGTGGTATGGAAAGTAATATTGATCATGCAGCGCTTGAACAAGTCTTGGTTTTTGATGGGGAAAAATGCCTCGGTCTTGCCCAGATCAATGATAAAAAACGTTTAATCCCCAAACGCGTGTTAAATCTCGATTAGGAAAAGCCATGGAATTAGAATTAATCTTGAGCTTAATGTTGTTTGCATTTTTTGCTGGCGCAATTGATGCAGCAGTAGGCGGTGGTGGGCTAATTCAAATTCCTGCTTTGATGAGTGCCATGCCTCACATGGCACCTGCCACCATATTTGGTACCAATAAGTTGGCTTCTATTTTTGGTACAGCCTCTGCAGCATGGTCTTATTTTAAAAAAGTACAATTACCATGGCAATTATTGTTGTTGGTGGCTTGCTGCGCTGGCTTGACCTCATTTTTGGGTGCAGCTTCAGTTACTTTAATTCCAACTGAAATCTTGCGTCCTTTTGTGTTGTTTATGCTAATCATCATTGCAATTTATACCTTGATGAAAAAGCAGTTTGGTCAGCAGCATCAGCAACAAGTGATGAATCAAAAAACCTTAATGCTTGCTGCTATTGGCAGTTTAATCATTGGCTTTTATGACGGCATTTTTGGACCCGGTACAGGTAGTTTTTTTATTTTCTATTTTATTCGTTATTTACAAGTCGACTTTCTACATGCCTCAGCTTTGGCCAAAATTGCCAATCTCACCACCAACTTAGCAGCATTAAGTTTTTTTGTACCCAGTGGGCATGTCTTGCTTGTAATAGGTTTACTTATGGCAGCCTGCAACGTTGTAGGTTCATTGCTTGGGGTAAAACTGGCGCTTAAATATGGCAGCGGTTTTATTCGAATCTTATTTTTAATCTTAGTCAGTGTTTTAATTTTGCGTTTAAGCTATCAAATTTTATGGCTTTAAGTGCATGGCGTTACAGCTTTAATACAGTCAAACCACGCTTAAATTGAGTATAAAAAGTATTCAAAGGATCATCAGCCTATCGCCAAGGATCAATTATGAATATTTTTGAAGCATTACGAGAAAGTCACCAAAAACAAAGAGAGCTTGGGGAAGCCTTACTTAAAACTTCAGGTGACAGCCCCGAACGTCGCGATGTATTTGAGCGTTATAAAAACGAATTATTTGCCCATGCCGTTGCCGAGGATCGCTACTTCTATATTCCATTAATGATGAATGATGCCGGCTTAAATATCACGCGGCATGCGCTTGCCGAACATCATGAGATGGATGAATTATTAGAGGCATTAACTGAGCTTGAAATGAGTAATTCAGGTTGGCTGAATAAAGCAAAAAAATTGGTCGACACTGTATTGCATCATTTAGATGAAGAAGAGCATGGTTTTTTTCAACAAGCTGGTAAAATCTTATCCGATAAAGAAAAGACCAGTTTAGCCAAGCAGTATATAAAAGAATACGACAAGTATAAAAAGTCCGATAAGGACGCTTTAGTCTAAACTGAGCGGGCTAACAGTAAATGCGGTTAGCCTGTTTTGCTTTTAAATGTTACCCCAATTGACGCAAGCATGACACAGCCTAATGCGATCCATTGCCAAAAGCCAATTTGTTCACCTAATAACATAAAGCCGGCCAAAGCAGCCAATGCAGGGGATAAGCTAGATAACGTACCGTAGCTTAATTTACTTAAACGTTTTAAGGCTTGTAAATCTAAGGCATAAGGAATGGCGGTTGCTAAGACCGCAATAACAAGCGCTTGTGGCCAATATTCTACATTTAGCAATGCTTGAGCATTATGATATAAACCAATCGGCAATAAACTCAAAGCCGATAAACTAATGGCAATGGTCAGTGCATGCATACCAATATTTTGCTGCACCACTTTTTGCCCAAAATAAATATAAAAAGCCCAACACAGCCCTGCACCTAGAGCACATAGCGCACCAAGTATAGAAAAATTACCCTCAAAAGCTTGCTGCCAAGGCACCATCAAAGCAATGCCTAAAATGGCTAAACCAACCCAAATATATTCACTGCGTTTTTGAATGGACAATAATGCCAAGCCTAAAGGACCAATAAACTCAAGTCCCACCGCAATCCCTTGAGGTAACTTACCTAAGGAAATATAAAATAAGATATTCATCAAGCACAAGGCTGCGCTGTAGCAGAGTAAATCTCGCCATTTTAAAAAGCCTAAACGCTTAAAAATATGCCATGAGCGAAACATAAAAAATACAATAATCGCAGCAAAACAAAGTCTTAAAATGGTCACGCTTAATGGATCAAGGTGCAAAAAAAGCTGCTTTGCAAAAGATGCACTGATCTGATAAGAGATCATTGAAAGCAGCATAAATAGCGCAGCAAGCAATTGCGGATGAGCCATGATTTAAATATTCGCCTAGATAATAAACCCTATTATAGACCCAAATACTTGAGCTAAAAATGTAATCAAATGCTTCTATTCCCTTGAAAATAACTCGATATACTTGCAAGCTAATCTTTTGGTTAATTTTTGATCGTAAAGAAGATAATTATAAGGACTCAAAACATGAATATGCAATGGAAGAAAATCCTCCTCGCCACCATGCTAGGCGTTGCTTTAACGGGGTGTGGTTCTAGTTCAAATGATACTCACGTACCACCAAGTGAAAATACCATTCAACAACAGATGTCAGCTTTAATTTTGACCAGTTCAGGCAATAGTATTCGTAATGCTACAATCAAAATTGCTGGGCAAAGCTTTACCACTGATGTGGCAGGTAAAGCCAATTTTACGGTCAACATTCCACAAAATGACGAATATGTGGTGGTACAGATTGAAAAAGCAGGCTTTGTGAGTCAGTCAGTGAGATTTAAAGCCACGGAACTTGAAAATATTAATGCACGTTTAATTGCAGTTAAAAATGTGATCGAAGTACCTGCAATTGAAAAAGCTCAAGTAATTGAAAGCTCAGAACTCAATGCCAGTATTACCTTACCTGCCAATGCATTTGTACGCCCAAATGGAGAAGTGGCCACAGGTAAAGTAACAGTGGAATTTAGTCCATGGGATATTCAAGGCGATGACCTCAATGCTATGCCTGCCAATGGTGTGGCACAAAATGCCCAAAATGAGATTGTAAATTTAATCAGTGCAGGGATGATCTCTGTAACCTTTAAAAATGAACAAGGTGAAACCCTACAATTGGCACAAGGTAAAACCGCTGAACTGCGTATGGATTTACCAGTGGGTAGCATCGACAATCAGGGAATGTCGATCGGTACAGAAATTCCAATGTGGTATTTCGATGAAAGCAAAGGCTTGTGGGTGGAAGACGGGGTTGGTTATGTCGTGGAGTCGAATCAGTCTGCAACGGGATTAGCTGTACAGGCAACGGTTGAGCATTTTTCTACATGGAATTGGGATTTTCAGTATCAGGGTGCAGCCACGGTCTTTGTAGAATGTTTTGCTGAAAATGTAGCAGCACCTTGTCATGTTACTGCCAATGCAACCCTAACAGACAACAGTAAAATTACACGTACAGGTTATGTTCCTGCCGAAGGTATACAAATTGTTAATATGCCAAGCGCTGGGCGTATTGATTGGCTAGCCAGCCATCCAAATGATGACACCTTATCTGAAGTTAGCTCCGTCATTCCAGATAGAGTGCGTATTGATTTAGTACCTGCAAAAACTAATAATTTAGTACGTTGTTTAAAGGACAATCAAGCAATCGATTGTGTGGTGACTTTAAATGGACGTGACTATAGCATTGGTAAAGAGGGCAGTATTGTACGCACCAGTTTAGATGCTACTCAATTACAGTGGCAAGCACGTGCTCAGTATGTAGAAGGCGAAACTGCTGTGTATAGCCATACGGGTTGGGCGGTGTCTAATACTACAGAAGAGGTCACAATTTTACTTGACCAACAAACCAAACTATTTGATAAAACCCCATTTGATTTACGTTGTGACTTGGACAATGAAACTGATTTAACCTGTAATGTGCAAATGTATATGGGAACGTATGGAAATGATGGTTCTGATTCAGAGGGTTTGTCTGTTAGCAAGACGTATAGCTTACCGATTAATCAGTCGCTAATGGTATATCTACCGGTCAGACCATCTAGTAATAATCAACTTAATTTTTGGATGGAAGCTTGGGCTTATGTCAATAAAGGCAATTTACAACGTCAGGGTTATTTAGAATATGAAGGTTTAACTCAAAACAAAATCTACTTTAATTTCAATGACAGCTCATGGTGTGATGGTGAATATGTGGATCGAGATATTGAGGTACCACGCTTAGTAGATGATCAAAATAATTGTTGGTCAATTCCACAATAAAATCTAACCAAACATACCAAGGTATAGTTTTTTAGCCTTCAATAAAAAAAAGCCACAGTCTAAAGACTGTGGCTTTTTGTTTACAGTGATTTAGAACAATACGCGAACGCGGATTGTGCCTTCAACTGTATGTAGGGTATCAAGTGCTTCTTGT
>NZ_CANQLZ010000011.1 GCF_947624825.1 uncultured Acinetobacter sp. | reverse complement strand
TTGGTCACGCGCTGCAAGTTCGCCGCCAATTAACATATTTAAGTACTCAACAACTTCTGGATTGCCACGCATAACCTAAGCTCCACATCTAGTTAAATTTAATTTTAAAAAATTATCTCGGATTTAAGTGCACTTTGCAAAGTAATTTTTTCGTAAGTTAATGATTTTTATATAATTAAAATGAGAAGTACTTGCATTCGCACTACTTAAAACAGTAATTAACATATATAAAAGAACATCTTGCACTTCACATTGAACTTAAATAAAAAGAATAAAAGTACTTTTAGCGCATATTGTTTTTTGTAACCAGATTCACAGTCAAGCTGACATATAAGCAGCGATAGAAATCAAATTAAAAAAATACTCAATGCCTTGCTATAACTTTGATCATTCAACAAAATAAAGCGTGCTCTCTGGCATAAGCTCGGCATGCTGTTACAAGCTCACACTTTGTTAGTGAACATCTGTTTAAGCTTGAGTCCAACGCGCATTTTTCCATGCTTGTTGTTGCTTGGCATCTAAAAAAGTCCAAGCAACAAAACGGCTCTCTTTTTGCCCTTGTGTCATGTTAATGGTTTTTACATCGACCGCTTTAGTATGACCTAAAGTCTTTAACAGCATTGGCAATGTGGTTTTTTTAGACACCAATGTAGTAAACCAAAGACATTGCTCAGCAAATTGAGTGCTCTCTTGTACCATCTGACAAACGAAGCGAGCTTCGCCACCGTCACACCATAACTCGTTCTTTTGCCCTCCAAAGTTTAACACCACCTTGGTTTTATCAAGTGCTTTGCCAAGTTTTGTTAATTTTTGCGTGGCCGTAGCATTGGCTTCAGCTTGCGAGGCGTGAAATGGCGGGTTACATAAGGTTAGATCAAAACGGTCTGAAGGTTTAATCACACCTTGAAAAATATTGCTTGGTGTTTTCTGTAAGCGAATTTGAATTGCTTTACTCAAATTTGGATTAGCTTGCACAATAAATTGCGCACTTTTCACCGATGCTGCATGAATGTCTGAGCCCACAAATTTCCAACCATAACTTTGACGCCCAATAATCGGATAAATACAGTTTGCGCCAACGCCAATATCTAATACTTGAACCTTGTGTCCTGTTGGAATCTGAGCATCATTATTAAGACTCAATAAATCAGCTAAATAATGAATGTAGTCCGCTCGACCCGGAATTGGTGGGCAGAGATAATCTTGCGGAATATCCCAGTACTGAATGCCATAAAAATGTTTAAGCAAAGCTTTATTGAGCATTTTCACAGCATGTGGATCAGAAAAATCGACTGAAAGATCTTGATATTGATTGGGGCGGACAAAAGGTGCAAGTTCCGGACAACTCTTAATTAACTGAGGAAAATCGTAACGACTGCGATGCAGATTTCGTGCATGTAGTTGCGTTTTTTGTTGCGGAAAAGTTTTCTTTGCTTGCGCCATGTGTATGCCAATCATCAACGGGAGAATAGAATCAATCAGGCAGGAGCTATACCTGCAAATGAATTGATATTGTACGCGAATTTAATTCACGATGCTGACCCTGTACTTATCCTTTTATTGATCTTCTTCTCATCTTGCTCACCAAATCTTATTATTTTAAAAGCACCATAAAAAAGACACCAAAAGCCTCATCAGCTTAGGTGTCTTTTTCATGGAAGTGATGATCAGCCTTCGATTTGACCATGCTCTTGCATCAGTGCAATAAATTGCGCTTCATTTAAGACTAAAATGCCTAGTTTTTCAGCTTTATCGAGCTTGGAACCAGCTTTTTCACCCGCCACCACGCATTTGGTTTTACTTGATACGCTACCACTGACACGTGCGCCTAAAGCTTGAAGCAGTTGTGTTGCTTCATCACGCCCCATAGAGGACAGTGTGCCTGTGACCACCCAACTTTCACCATTGAAAGGCTGACGCGTTGGTGCAATCGGTGCATCCCAATGAACTCCTGCATCAATTAAGCGCTGTACCACCTCTAAATTATGTGGTGCTTGAAAGAAGTCTAAAATCCATTCTGCGGTAATATCCCCCACATCTGGGGTTTTCTTTAACGCCTCTAAATCAGCAGCTTTTAAAGCCTTTAAGCTTTGAAAGTTATTGGCCAACATACGGGCTGTGGTTTCACCCACACCACGAATCCCCAAAGCATAAATAAAAGCTGCAAGCGTGGTTTTCTTACTTTTTTCAATTGAATCCATCAGATTTTGGACTGATTTTTCGCCCATTTTTTCAATAGTTAATAAGGTTTCACGATGCTCATGTAAATGATAAATATCGGCCACATCTTTGAGCAAATCAAGATGTAGTAAAGATTCTACCCAACGATCGCCTAAACCTTCAATGTCTAAAGCCTTACGTGAGACAAAATGACGAATAGCTTCAATACGTTGCGCGGCACAATACAAGCCACCAGAGCAACGTGCCAATGCTTCACCCTCAGGCATCACCACAGGTGATGAACATACAGGACAAAATTTAGGTAAATGAACTTCTACTGTGTCTACAGGGCGAAAATCAGGCCATACTTTTTCAACCTTTGGAATCACATCGCCACTACGATAGACACTGACGGTATCGCCTACACGTACATCTAAACGCTGAATTTCACCAATATTATGTAAGGTCACGTTAGAAACAGTCACTCCACCCACAGCCACCGGATTTAAACGCGCTACAGGGGTCAGCGCGCCTGTACGCCCAACTTGCCAATCAATGTTTTCAACCGTGGTGAGGGCTGCCACAGCTGGAAATTTATAAGCGGTTGCCCAGCGCGGTTCACGGCTTAAAAAACCTAATGTTTGCTGTTGTTTCAGATCATTGACCTTAATGACCATGCCGTCAATTTCGACATCAAGCTGCGGGCGCTCTTGATTAATTTGTTCATACGCAGCTTGCACTGCTTCAATTGAATGACAAACAAAATGTCGTTCACCTACAGCAAAGCCAAGTTTATTTAACCACTCAAGGCTAGCTGACATGCTGCTCAAACCATGATGTGGCTCGCATTGTGCAATCCCGTAAGCATAAAATGCTAATGGGCGTGCTGCTGCCACGTTAGGATCAAGTTGACGTAAGCTACCGGCTGCTGCATTACGCGGATTGGCAAAGGTTTTGTCCCCACGGGCTTGATTGTCGGCATTGAGCTTTTCAAAACCTGCCTTGGGCATAAGCACTTCACCACGCACTTCAAGCAAATCTGGCACAGTACCCGCTTGCAAGGTTAAGACTTTAGGCAAGTTACGAATGGTTTTGACGTTTTGGCTAATGTCTTCGCCCGTTTCACCGTCGCCACGCGTCACACCACGGGTTAATACGCCATTTTCATACCACAATGAAATGGCTAAACCATCAAATTTTAACTCTACGTCATATTCAATGCTTTGCTGCGGCAAGCGCTCTTCAATACGACGTGCAAATGCCAATAATTCATCATAATTAAACACATTACCCAATGACAGCATGGGAACCACATGGCGAATCGAGTCAAACTTAGCCAAGGCTTGCCCACCCACTTTTGATGTAGGCGTATCGGCTTGAATCAGCTCGGGATAATTATCTTCTAAGGCTTTGAGTTGATGGAACAATTGATCATATTCGCTATCACTAATGCTTGGCTGATCCATCACATAATATGCATGGTTATGCTGAGCTAAGATTTGGATCAATTGTCGCATTTGCGCCACGATTGTCGCCTGTTGTGTCATTGGGAGTCACCATAAAAAAGGGCGGTTGCCCGCCCTAAAACATCTTTCATTACGACCATTATAAAAACCGTCGTGCGTGCTTGCAATTGTGTTTTAGCTGTTCTGTACCGAACGATAATCAATGGCTTGATGGCGCCAGTTTTCACGCAACTGTGGGGTAAATTCTTGGTTGTTTTGATCGTATACAGTCCCTTCAATTTCACGCGCAATTAAGCCTGAAATGCTGACCATGGTATCAAAGGCATTTTGCACATCGTTATGTGGCAAGGCTAGGAAAAAGGCCAAGCCTTTAACTTCTTCAGTTGACAGCGCCTCTAAATCAAAGCCTGAAGCACCTTCATCGGTCACTTGCAATACCGAGAATAAAAGCTTGCTGCCATCTTCGTTATAACGATGAAAACATGCCATCTCACCATAACGTAAACCGTATTTAAGCAATACTTTTAAAGTTTTCTCGCCGGTTAAAATACGACGTTCAGGATAAACATTTAAGGCAACAAAGTCTTCTGCAGTCGCGAGTGCACTTTCTTCATCCACTAACTGTTGCTCGTGTAAATGTGCATCTAAAATGCTGCTTTCATCGGCAAATTCTGCAATTTCAGCTTTTTCAATACTGTTATTTAAGCTAAATTCTGCAGGCTTTTCTTTGTCTTTGGCCTCGTCTTCTACAGGTGTCGCAACTACTTTTTCCAAAGCCGCCTCAGGCACTTCGGTTTTCAGCTCATCCACCACTGGGGTCGCTACAACTTCAGGTGTGCTCGCAACCGTAGCCGTAGGTTCTGCATCTTGAACTACAGGTGCGCTTGGCTCTTGCAATTGATCTCGTACATGACGAGGAATAACAGGTTGCTGACTGTCTGTGTGAATATGCAATTCAGAGTCTAACGATGGCACGGCATGATTGCCTTTTCTGAGCACCATTTTTAAACCAACACCAATAATAATAATGGCGACAACAATACCAACGATTGTGGTGATTTCCATCTATGACTCCGCGACTAAATATTTTTCTGCCTGTTCTAAGTTGACAGTGACTAATTTGGATGCACCAGGTTCTGGCATAGTGACACCTAATAAATCTGTTGCCATCGTCATTGCAAGCTTATTATGGGTAATATAAATAAATTGTACCTGTTCGGACAGCTCTTTGACTAGATGACAAAAGCGTCCCACATTGGCATCATCAAGTGGTGCATCGACTTCATCGAGCACACAAAATGGTGCCGGATTAAGGCGAAAAATAGCAAACACCAACGCCAATGCAGTTAAGGCTTTCTCTCCGCCTGAGAGCAAAGCCAAGGAACTGTTGCGCTTACCCGGCGGGCGTGCCATGAGTTTTACCCCAGACTGCCAATCTGATTCAAGACTTAAATGCGCTTCGCCACCATTAAAGACTTTTGGAAACAATTGAGCAAGCTCATGATTGACCTGATCAAAGGTCTGCATAAACAAGGTACGGGTTTCTTGATCAATACTTTTCATGGCAGATTGTAATTGCGCCACGGTATTGTCTAAGTCCTGCATTTGATGTTGTAGCTCATCATAACGGGCTAACACTTGGCTATATTCTGCTGAGGCGGCAAAATTCACAGCACCGAGTTTAGCAAAGCGTTGTTGTGCCTGTTCTAAAGCATGTTGTTTGGCTTGCAGATCAATACTGACCTCTTTGGGCTTCGCATCTATGGCATCAAGTAGCGTGAGATAATGGGCCGCATCACTTTTTGCCGCTTGCCAACTTAAACGCTTTTGTTCAAGTTGTTGACGCAGTTGTTCATCCTGTTGTTGCAAAGCTTGACGTTGCTCGGTCAAATGCTGCTGCTCGGCTTGTAAGGTGTTGAGTTGTTGCTGCCATGCTTGCCATTGCTGTTTGAGCTCATTCACGATGATTTGCTGGGTCGTCAGCTCTGCATTTAAAGCCGGAATTTCACTGCACAAAGGTTCAATCAAAGCATTGGTTTGTTGGATTTGAGCGCTAATCTGGCTGCCTTGCGTGGTTAAAAAGGATAAGTCTTTGTTAAGCAATTCAATTTGTTGCTCCAACTCATTGACACGGCGTGTGGCGCTGCTTATATCTTGCTCGGCATAAAGTGCAACTTTTTCTGCTTGCTCGAATGCCTCAAGGCCAGTCTCAAGCTGAAACTGCAAGGTTTTATATTGTGGTTGCTGATGCGTTAACTCAGCGTGAATGCTTTGTAGTTGCAGATTAAGCGCATCATATTGCTGCTGATCTTCTTGTATTTGCGCTGTAATGCCGCTCAATTGTTGGCTTAATTGTTGTTGCTGTAGTGCAAAAGCGTGTTGTGCGGTTTGCTGCTTCACTTCCGTTAAGGTTAATTGATGATACTGCTGCTGCATCTGTTCAAAATTAGCCTGTTGCTGTTTTAAATTGCCTTTGGCTTCAAACAGTTGATTCAGGTTTTCAGCACGACGGGGTTTTAATGCTGCAATCTCTTGAGCGAATTGCTTGAGTTCTTCTTCAATTTCAGCACAACGTAAGCGTTGAGTTAAGCCTGTGGCTGAGTTGGTTTGATAATCAAATGCAATCAACCAGTCTTGCCCCACATGATAACCATCTAAGCTTAAAATGCTTTGCCCTAAGCTTAATTGATTTTGTAACGTCAAGGCTTGCTCAAGATTGTCGGCCAGCGCAACACTATTCAATAATGAATGTTGTGGTTCAATAATCCATGTGCTCAGTGGCGCTAAACCTGCAACATTCATAGCTGTAACATCTGATACTTTAATTTGCCGTGCAATATTGGGAGCAAAAGGCGTTTGGGCAGAGTTCACCTGACTGGCTAACCAATGATTTAAGAATTTTTCTAACAGCGCGGCATACGGTTTAGCTGCATCGGTAAATTGTAATAGGTCTATCAGCGTTGGCTGTTGTGCTGTATGGCTTGTAGCCTTTGGCAAAGATTGTTGTAGTTGTTGTTGCTCACGTTGTAGCAACTGAATTTGATTTTGCCCACTTTGTAGTTGTTGTTGTAAATCACGCTCGGTGTTTTCTAAAGTGGCAATCTCACTTTGGCAAGCGGTGATGTGCTCTGCACATTGTTTTAAGCTTGTCTCAAGTTCGGTTTTCTGTCGCGCCAATGCCAACACATCATGTTGCTGCTCGTGGCGGCTTAAAGCATGTAACTGTGCATTGAGCATTTCACTTTGCTGTTGCTGACGTTGAATGTTTTTTTTGAGCTGCTCGACTTGGTGGTATAACTGCAATTGTTGCTGTTGCTGTATATCCACTTGAGTTTTAACAACCTGAAACTGCTGCTCAATCTGTTGCTGCTGTGCTTTTAAGTCGCGGCACTGTTGCTGTGCTGCAAGTGCTTTGTCTGCATATTGGCCATATTCAGCCTGTGCTTGATCTTGCTGAGTGCTTAAAGTATCAAGTTGCACATCAAGCAATTGTAAACGCTGTTGGTATTGCTGTTTTTGTGCGTCTAGTTGAGTCAATTGCTGTTGATTTTGACTAAGCAATTGCTGTTTATGCTGTAACTGACTTTTAAGCGCTGCAAGTTGATGCTCAGCGCTTTGCCACTGTTGTTGCAGTGGCATAGATTGCTGCATTAAACCCTGAAAACGTGTACTACTTGTGCTTAAGTCCTGTTCTAAGGTGCTTAGTTCAGCACGTATCAGCTTAAATTGCGCAGTTAAAGTCTGTAGATCAGCGTTATATTGTTGTTGTAAGCACAAGCTTTGCCCATATTGACAGGACAACACTTCAATTTTTAAAGTTCGGATATGCGCATCAAGCTGTTGATACTGTAAAGCTGCATCGGCTTGGCGTTTTAAGGTTTTTAATTGTGCTGCAAGTTCAAGGCGTATATCTTCTAAACGAGCTAAGTTTTGTGTGGTGTGTTCTAAGTGCGTTAAAGTTTCACGCCGACGCGCTTGATAACGTGATACCCCTGCGGCTTCTTCAATATAGACCCGCATTTCATCAGGTTTGGCATCGACCAAGCGGTTAATCATGCCTTGCTCAATAATAGCGTAGGAGCGTGGCCCCAAACCTGTACCTAAAAAGATATCGGTAATATCACGGCGGCGACATTTAGTGCCATTTAAAAAATATTCAGATTTACCTTCTCGATTGACCTGACGACGCACCGACAGTTCAGCATAGGCATTATACATGCCGCCTAATTTGCCATAGGTGTTGTCAAAACGTAGCTCTACACTAGCAACCCCTACAGGTTTACGTTTAGCCGTACCGGTAAAAATTACATCTTGCATGGTACCGCCACGTAACTGACGCGCACTCGACTCACCCATGACCCAACGGATAGCGTCAATCACATTAGATTTACCACAACCGTTTGGTCCCACCACCGCAGTACGGTTGGCTTTAAAATTTAAGGTGCTGCTGTCGGCAAAAGATTTAAAGCCGGAAAGTTTTAAACTGCTTAAACGCATAGTGTCCTGCTTAGCGCCGTGAACGTTTTGCCCACGCCAATTCAATTTGTTTCATTCGTGTCAGCGACTGCAACACAAGCTGCTGCAAGTGTCGACAAAAATCGTGCATAAATAAAGTGGCTTGTTGCGGTTTTTGGCTTAAAATTGCAGCAATCACTAATTTAAACTGCGCCTCGGATTGTAACAGTTCATGCTTGGTCATGTTTAACGTTAAAAAGTAGCAACGGCGTAAATTGGGCAAAAGATCTTGATAAAAGCGTGCTAAATAACGATAACGCGCGCTTTCAAGGCAATCTTGTAAACATAAAAAAATGGCATCATAAAAATGTTCAATATCCTGCGTCAGGCAAAAGTGATTTAATTGCGCCTCAAGCGGCAGCACACAGTGCTTTTGTAGTGGTGTGAGATCTTCACTGATATATGCCACTATTTGCCCCAATAACAAACTTAACGTTTCAAATAAAGCCGACACTTGCATACTGGACATTTCGACCACTACAGCACCACGTCTTGGGAAAATCTCAATTAAGTCGGTGTGTTGTAATAAAATCAATGCTTCACGGACTGAACCACGACTGACGTTGAGTTCTTGTGCAATGCGCAGTTCTTGAATACGCTCACCCTCAACCCATTCACCTTGAATAATTTTTTTGGCAATGTACTCAGCAATCTGTTGGGCTAAACTGCTGCCCTCATGTTGTGGCATAGTGATCCTATTGTTGTTCTTGGCACAAATATTTAAATAATTTGCTGCTATCTTAACCAACAAGCCCCACCACATGCACTGTAATTTTTCTACCAATTTCAGCCAAAATTTCACTGTATTTTTATTTTTAAATGCAAGTTTACAGCATTACATCAATGCCGCAGTTGTGATGGCACTAATTGCGCTTTACGCGTCATTTATGCTTAACTCCATAAGAATTTTTTACTCGATTTAAAATTAAATGGATTTAGAAACGCGTCAACTGCAACAATGTCTAGAACAACGACAGCACTTGCCTGAAGTCCTTTTGGTCAAACCCATGACCCAATCTACCAATGATGATGTACGTGAAATTGCCAAAACTGGTGTACAGCATGTTTTGGTGTGTAGTCATCAACAAAGTGCCGGTCGTGGTCAGCGCCAAAGGGCATGGGTCTCGCCTGTGGGCAATATTTATTTAAGTGCGTTGTTAAACTTAAATACGGTGATTGATGGACGTTTAAGCTTAGAAATCGCGTTAAATATTCTACATATCCCCAGCCTCAAAGATTTAGATCTGCAAATTAAATGGCCCAATGATTTGTATAGCTTACAAGGCAAATGGGGCGGAATTTTAATTGAACCGATTTCTCCCACTCAAGTGATTGTTGGGGTGGGCATCAATATTGAATCGGTGGCAGATCAAGTTCAAGACCAAGCCACAACCTCTCTTGTGGATTTAGGCTTGGTCAATCCATCACGGATTGATTTAATTGCCGAAGTGTATGTCGCCATTCAAAATGCGGGTCAATGGTTTGATCATCAATCGAGTAATTTAGCGGCACGATTTGAACAACATGCTGCCTTTAAAGATCAACAGGTGGCATTTGAGCATATTGGTGGTATCAGCACAGGACAGTTTTTGGGAATTGCCAATGATGGCGCAGTGATCATTGACACCGAGCAAGGCAGTCAAGCATTTTACCAAGGTCGTTTACGTTTAGCCGAAGGTACGTCATGAAAAAGTTATGGCTTGATATTGGCAACACGCGGCTTAAATATTGGATTACCCAAGACCATGAAATTGTTGAACATGGTGCAGAGATGCATTTGCAATCGCCAGCTGATTTGTTATTGGGCTTAATGCAGCATTTTAAAAAGCTTAACATCCAAAGTGTTGGTGTATCGTCTGTGCTTGATTTAGCCTCTAATCAACATATTCGTCAATTGTTACAACGCTTAAAAGTGCCAGTGATTTGTGCGCAAGTGCATGCCCAATATGCCGGTTTAAGCTGCGGTTACGATCAGCCGCATCAATTAGGCATTGACCGTTGGTTGCAAGTGCTGGCTGTGGCGCAAGACCCCAGCAAAAATTATTGTGTGATTAGCTGCGGCACTGCACTCACTATTGATTTGGCCAATGGTTTACAGCATTTAGGCGGCTATATCTTGCCAAATCTATATTTGCAACGTGATGCTTTAATTCAAAATACCAAAGGTATTAAAATTCCCGATGCCGCTTTTGATAATTTAGAACCCGGACGCAATACTATTGATGCAGTGCATCATGGAATTTTATTAGGTTTGGTCAGCAGTATTGAAAAAGTACTCGCCACATCACCACGTGAGTTGGTCCTTACCGGAGGCGATGCAGTTTTATTTGCTGATTATTTAAAACAATATCAACCGCGTGTTGAACCAGATTTACTGCTCAAAGGCTTACAATACTTTTTTAGCCAACATCCTGATAATCAGGTTTAAGGCTTTACATATAAAAAAAGGCGCACTAGGCGCCTTTTTTGTAGCAAGATTATTTTGGATCTTTACTGCCAAACAGTGGACCCATACCGCCACCGCCGCCAAACTGCTTTTGTAAACCGCTGAGTGACTTCATCATTTTTGCCATGCCTGTTGGATTGGCAAATTTCTTCATCATTTTTGCCATTTGCGCATGCTGCTTGATGAGTTTATTAACTTCCACCACTTCCATACCACAGCCTGCTGCAATACGTTTTTTACGGCTTGGGTTCATTAAATCAGGATTACGACGCTCTTTGGCCGTCATCGACTGAATAATGGCTTGCATTTTTTTCACTTGCTTTTCAGGATTGGCTTGCGCAATTGCATCTTGAATGCCTGAATTGCTCATGCCCGGCAACTTATCTAAGAAGCCCATCATGCCGCCCATTTTATTCATTTGCTCAAACTGCATCAGCATATCTTCAAAGTTGAAGCTGCCGCCTTTTTGCAGTTTTTGCGCCATTTTTTCGGCTTTTTCTTTGTCGATCTTACGCTCTACTTCCTCGACTAAAGATAAAACGTCACCCATACCTAAGATACGTTGTGCCACACGCTCAGGATGGAATGGCTCTAAGGCATCGAGTTTTTCACCCATACCTAAGAATTTAATTGGCTTACCCGTAATAGCACGTACAGACAATGCCGCACCACCGCGTGCATCACCATCGGTTTTGGTTAAGATAACACCGGTAAGTGGCAAAGCATCATTAAAGGCTTTGGCTGTATTTGCCGCATCTTGACCCGTCATGGCATCAACCACAAACAAGGTTTCGGTTGGGCTAATGGCAGCGTGGAGGTCTTTAATCTCACCCATCATGTCTTCGTCAATATGCAAACGACCTGCAGTATCGACAATTAACACATCAGCAAACTGAATTTTAGCTTGCTCGATAGCACGATTGGCAATGGTAATTGGATTTTCGTCGGCATTGGATTCTAAGAAAATCGCACCAACCTCACCTGCAACCGTTTGCAGCTGTTTGATTGCCGCCGGACGGTAAACGTCGGCAGACACCATCGCCACTTTTTTCTTTTGGCGTTCTTGTAAAAAGCGTGCCAGTTTTGCCGCTGTGGTGGTTTTACCCGCACCTTGTAAACCTGCAAGTAAAATCACCACCGGCGGTTTTGCTTGTAAGTCCAAAGTTTCGTTGGCAGCACCCATCATTTTGGTCAATTCGTCATACACGATCTTGACGAAGGCTTGGCCCGGTGACAACTGTGTCATCACTTCTTGACCCAATGCTTCTTCCTTAACTTTCGCGATAAACTCACGAGTTACAGGTAACGCCACATCGGCTTCAAGAAGTGCCATACGCACTTCACGTAGCGTATCTTTAATATTGTCTTCGGTTAGCTGCCCTGAGCCAGTAACATTTCTTAAACTCTGCGTGAGTCGTTCTGTTAAGGTATCAAACATTGCAAAATCCGCTTAAAATGGTTGTTGCAGAAAAATCTTTCTTAAAATAGAAAATTTATGCATAGAATGTTATAGGATACTGTAGTTCGCGTAGAATTTACATCCATGAATATTCATCATCCTGAAAAAGGTTTGACATGATTAGCCTCCCCTTGGTTTATACGATTCTGGCTTTGCTTGCTTACACCACGTCATTTTGCTATGTGGTTGCGCATTTCATGGAAAAATCGGAACCTAATCGTTGGTTGGTGAGCCTGAGTGTAGTATTGGGCTTAATGCTGCATGCTTCGGTGTTGTACCATGACATGTTGACCCCAATGGGGATTCATTATGATGTGTTTAATGTGGTGTCTTTTACCTCAGGACTCATGTTGTTACTGAGTGTATTATTTAGTACCTATCGTCCTGTGTTGGGCTTAATCTTAATTGCAATTCCGGTTGCTGCCACAGGCTTAATTTTAGGCTTTACCTTGAGTCAACCCAAGCTGAGCATTACCGCATCTTCTTTGGGTTTAGACCTGCATATTATCTTATCGTTGTCTGCTTATACTGTGCTGTTTATGGCTGCGATTCATGCCGTGCTGCTGTGGTTTCAAAATCGTGAATTAAAAAAGAAAAATAAAAAGCGCGTTTGGGTGAATTTACTGCCTTCATTACAAACCATGGAATCATTGTTATTTGATTTGCTGATGACTGGTTTCGTCATATTAACCATTGCATTAGGCTTTGGCTTTTTTACCATTGATAACTTCTTTGCCCAGCATTTAGCACATAAAACCGTGTTTAGTTTAATGTCGTGGTGGGTATATGCAGTGTTGTTAGTGGGTCATTATGCTTTTGGCTGGCGTGGACAAAAAGCCATTCGCTTTACTTTAATTGGTTTTGCTTTACTCGCCCTTGGCTTTATTGGTTCTAAATTTGTGTTAGAAATGATTTTAAATTCTTAAAATTTTTACCACGTACATATATGCAGCACCAACATTGTGTGTTTATTGATTATATTTTGTTAAAAATTGCGCTAAAATGAATCATCAATTTTAAACTTGGAATTTAAAATGTTGAAAGCTCTCAAAAAGAAAAACAAAGCGTGGTTCACGTTTTTTATTATTACTCTATATTCCGTTATTGGTTTTTTCATTGGTCAACTGATGATTGACTACATTTTATAAACACAGCCTAGCGGTGTTGTTGGCTGACTAGACAGCGTGCAGCATTTTGCGTATAACACGTTTTTTTATTTTAAGGTAATACGCTTTGAAACTTGTGCTTGCACCCATGGAAGGCTTAACCGATCCCATTATGCGTGATGTACTGACATCCGTAGGTCGCTTTGACTGGTGTGTCACTGAGTTTATTCGTGTTACCAACTCTGTATTGCCAGATCACATTTATCATGCCTATTGCCCTGAATTGTTAAATGGGGGCAAAACCGCGGCAGGCACCCCTGTGCATGTGCAATTTTTAGGCAATGATCCTGACATGCTTGCCGCCAATGCAGCGCGTGCTGCCGAATTAGGCGCACCTGCAATTGATATGAATTTTGGTTGTCCTGCCAAAACCGTCAATCGTCACCGTGGTGGCTCTGTATTACTCGATGAACCCGAAGTGGTGCATCAACTGGTCAAAGCAGTACGTGATGCAGTACCCTCTCATATTCCAGTGTCGGCTAAAATGCGCTTAGGGTATTTAGATCGTAATTTTACTTTAGAAAATGCGCATGCCATTGAAGATGCAGGCGCAGCTTGGGTGACGGTACATGCACGCACCAAAGCCGATGGTTATACCCCACCTGCCTTTTGGGATTTGTTACAACCCATTCGCGAAGCACTCAAAATTAATGTGATTGCCAATGGCGAAATTTGGAGCAATCAAGACGCTAAGCAGTGTTTACTTGAATCAGGTTGTCAAGATTTAATGATTGGACGTGGTGCAGTGACCACACCTGATTTAACCCAATGCATTCGTCAAAATAGCGACACCCCATTGTTGTCTTGGCAAGACTTAGTCGGTTTGCAAATTCGTTTTTTAAATGGCGGCTATAAAAAAGAAATGAACATGGTGGGTCGTTATAAACAATGGCTTGGCATGATGAGTAAACACTACCCAGAAGCGAAACTCCTTTGGGATGAAGTCAAACGCATTAAAGCTTTAGATGACATTACCCAAAAATTACAACAGCATCTTTAACATCAGCCGCTCCATAGAGCGGCTTTTTTTATGATGTGACTTGAGCAACCCAAGTGGACAGCTGCCATGCACCACCTGCAAAGCCTTTACATTGTAACTGCTGTGCTTTGTAAGTTGCTTGAAAACGCTGTCCGGTAAATGCCCATTCTTCAACGCGATAACAGTCGCCTAAACCACGGCCTTTATGCTGAGCAAATACTTGCCCTTCACTAAAGCTTGTACCTGAATACGTGACCCATTGTTGCACTTCACTCAACTGCTGATTCATCAGCCACATGCCTACACCTGCATTATATGCCGCTTGCCAACACGGAACTTCCACCAACACTTGTTGCGCGTTAAGCGGATAAATCGTCAGTTTTTCACTATCTTGCTTGTTCCAAAGCAACGGACAATCTTGCTTTGAGGTGGATTTCTTTAAACCTGATACGATTTTTTGCGCTTGAGCTTCCCTCAAAGCAACATGCTGTGCTTGAGCTGGCACATAATTGCGAATACGGTAAATTGGCATTTTTTGCATAACTCGGACTTGGCTTAAGGGTTGTTTGCCTTTTGCCAACAAAGCCGATGCTGTACCTACACGCCGTTGATATTCGTCACTTGTAAGCAACACGGCGCTTAAACCACGGTCTGAGATACGCCATATTTGATTGCCTTGGCGCAACTCAATACGCATATTTTGACGTGCGTGAGCAAGCAGTGCTTGAATTTGAACTTGCGTTAAATCGGCTTGATCTTGCTTAAAATTAAGCACGCCATAATCTTTTGCATTGATCCATAACGTCGCCTGAACAGGTGCATCTAGCAGATGCACTTTGCCACTGATTTTTGCAGTACGCCCTGCCGGATAGGTCAGTAATACAGATACGGGGGCCTCATCATGGGCTTGGTAACCTGCCATACGACAGGTATGGGTATTATCACACGCCATTTCCCAATCTTGATGTTCAAAGCTCAATGCATGTAAAGAACCACTACTGACAATAAGTAAACCGATCCAATATTTTGACATCAGCATCTCCTTAGGGTGCTTCATGCACCACTTGTGCTTGTTGCAAGGCTTCAATTTCTTCAAGTTTGGCTTGTTTATCACGACTTGAACTTAAGGTGGTCATTAAGTCATCAGCAAGGGCTTTTAATAACACCACATCATCGTCATTTAAACTACGCACTTTTTTATCCAAGATACATAAACTGCCCATGACCAAGCCTTGTTTATTACGCAGCGGCACGCCGGCATAAAAACGAATCTTTTCCTGACTTAAGCGTTTATTGCGTGCAAAACGTGGATCACGGGCAATATCTTCAATGATCAGTTCTTCATTTTGATAAACCAAATGACTACACACACATTGCTTACGCGGCACTTTAACGTCCATTGGATGCTCATTTTGGGCATATAAAGGACTGGCTGGGGTATTGACCCACTCTTCATCGACCAATGAAATTTGCGCATACTTCACATCAAATGCTTGGCGTGCTTCATCAATATATTGCTCATAAATCGGTAAATTATCAGGCTGCAACAACTGTAAATCATGCAATGCCTCTAAACGCTCCGCTTCATTGTCATTAAGCAGTTGGCGCGCAGGATTTTCGCCTTGTTGCATCAGCAATACATCAATACTAAGCAATAATTCGTTGACGCTACTGACCACTTCGACATCAAAACGATTTTTTGCTTCTAAACGCATCTCGTCTTCATCATTGGCCCATGTGGCAAAGACCAAGGCTAAATCCGGTCGTTGCTGCCCAATTTGATGCTGCAACAGGCGAATTTGTGCCAAGGGTTGTTGATGAAAAATTGAAATACACAAAATTTTAATATCGCTTGGAATCTCAGCAATCATGTCCAATTGCGACTGAATAAATGCCTCGGCATGACTTTGTGCTGCTACATGACGCAAACGTAAAGCATGTGCCAACATGGCCGAGGATAAAATATCCACTTCCCAACGTGCACCGATACACATCACTTTGATATCTGAATCATTGACCGGCGCTGGATATTTTTGTTGAAAGGCATGGTTAAAAAACTTTAAGCCTTGCTGTAATCGCAAACGATGCTCAGCACTGGCAATGGTGTTGTGACTATTTGAAAACAAGCGAATCGCAGGAATGGCTACATTGTCATAAAAATCATTGACATGACGTACCACCACCTCAGGCGTGGCTTTTTTAGGCAAACCCTCAGCAATATAATCTTCGGCCACATCCATGGCATCATCGACATCATCGGCCACCAAACGCTGATAAAAGCGCTGTTGTGGGGTGAGTACGGGTTCACTGCCAATTAAGATTTTTAAGAAACCCAATGCAGGCACATAATAAGACAACACCAATAAACACGCCGTTAAAGGTGTCGATAAAATCAAGCCTACAGGTCCCCACAACGAGGTCCAAAAGGTGGCGGCTAAAATAATAGACAAAGTTGAAAGTCCAGTACTTTCGCCATACAGCCATGGTTCAACAATATTATTGCTAATTAATTCAAGCACTAAAATAAGCCCCAAGGTCCATAGCACCATATTCCAACTTGGGTCTACCGCAAAGGCTAAAGTAATTGGGAAAATCGCTGAGATCATCGGACCTGCATAAGGAATAAAGCGCATGACCACAGCCACCAATCCCCACATTAATGCCGCAGGCACCCCAATCACCCACAGCCCAATTGCCATAGGAATACCGTAGGTTACATTGACCAACAATTGCATACGTAGATAAGTACCAATGCGTGTCGCAGCTTCATCTAAAGCATCGGTCCCTACATTTAAGTTGCCACCCAGTAAGCGCAATAAACGGTCATGTAAATCTTTACGACTGAGTAAAATTAGCACCACAAATAAAAATACAATACCGGCGGTGGCAAGCGGTCCAAAAATGCGCCCAGCCCATTGCATGGCTTCATCCATGGCAGAGGCTTCTTCACCTACCACCTTGACTTGTTGAACATTTGGATCTGTTTTGTCTTCACTACTATTGGCAGTGGCAATTGAGCTTTGAATGGTATTTAAAGTGCTCACTGCCCCATCCCACACACTTGGACCACTGGTATAGCTTTGCACTGAGGTGAGCTTTTGCTCAATGGTATCTTGATATTTAGGCAACTCTTGACTGAGTTTACTCAACTGAAAACCAAAGTAGGTTGCCGCTCCACCCAACAAAACTAAGGTCATTAACACCACTAAAGCAATGGATGGCACCTGAGGTAAGCCCCAACGCTTTAACCGTGATACGAGTGGTTCAAGTAAAAATGCCAATAAAATAGACAATGCCAAAGGGATAAAAATTTCCTGTCCCACATAAAGCGCCAAAATAATAATGGCAGCAACCACAAAACCCGCCATAGTTCTTAAACTTCGTGCCGTAGCACTGCCCTTATCGGAGCTTAAATTTTCATTATGCATTAGTCATCAATCTTGCTTTTTTTATCTCCTATGGATTTACATTTTTATGGCATAAATGACAAGTAAAGATTTGCAATTCATAGACATAAAAAAACACCGCCAAAGGGCGGTGTTTTGTTTACACAATTGAGCGTGGCATGGAAATATGCTGATGCACCATTTTCCATTTTCCATGGGTCTTCTTAAAACATAAGGTGGTTCGACACCACGGTAGGTTTAAGCTATTTTCCTTGGCCCGATCGACTTTAGAATAACAATGCACAAAAGCCAAATCACTTTCGGCGTAAATTTTTACATCTTGACGATACACACATACATCATCAGCAAAATAAGGGCTATATTGCTCCCATAGCTCCTTATAAGCAGCCGCACCCTCAAGTTGTGAGTTAACGTCAAAGACGCTCACATCTTGCTGACACAAATCCGTTAAAGTTTGAATATCCATTTTCGCTACAGCATTATCCCATTGCTTCATTTTAAACAGAATTTCCTGCGCGGTATGTATGTCACCCACAAACTGAACATACATGAATGCTTCTCCAATTGCTGAATGGAAACAAGTTCGGCATAAATCAAAATCCACACTTATTTTGTCTAAGGTTAACATTGAAAATGAGATCTTTTCTTAGAGCTAAAAATGATGTTTAGGAGAGAAAAACATAAGATCAATCTTTCAAATTGATTATATTTTATACATCATTTAAAACACTTAAACAGGGTTTTTAGCATAGCAACATATAAATGATACAATTGAGTAACATAGATACCATCACCTATAGTCGTTGCTTATTATTCAAGTAAATATAAAGGTTGCACAGCATATAATCAGTTTTTTTGTTATGTTTCAGTAATTTACTTATGTAAAATACATCACATAAATAAAAAAATAATATAAATAGTTAACATTATTTATTAATCTTTGAGTATCAATCACATTTTAAGGAAAGAGTTGATTATATTTTATCAACAACAATATATATAACAAAACAATCAAAATATACAAAATAAATATAAATCAAAATTTATTATATTAATCATGTGAATTATATAGCTATTTAATAAATTAAACCCACTTCTTTAATTGTTTTTAAATCTAAGTGTTTATTTACACTTAGATGTTAAACACATAAAGTTAAGCTAATAAATAACTTGTCAATATTCAGTAAAATCAGCTTTATTTTATATGATAGCTATACAAAAGCTTAAAGGCTCAGCCTTATTTGAGGTGATGTCGTTATTTTTTTGCTCAATCAATACAAAAAAATGGAGCGTTATGCTCCATTTTTTTAAGTCAATTTAGGCTTTTTTAACAAACTCCGATTTAAGCTTGATTTGCCCAATACCTTCAATTTTGCAGTCAATGTCATGCCCGTCGCTGGCATCTGGCACCAAACGAATAGTTTTAACCTTAGTCCCCACCTTGACTACAGAAGATGAGCCTTTAATTTTTAGGTCTTTAATCACTGTGACGCTGTCACCATCTTGCAATACATTGCCATTGGCATCTTTAATTACGCTTTGGGCTTCTGCTTGCTCTTCGCCCTCTTGCCATTCATGTGCACATTCTGGACACACCAATAGTTCGCCATCTTCATAAGTATATGCCGATTGGCATTTAGGACAGTTTGGAAGTGACATCGCAACCTCAAAATTAACATATCATTAACATATAAAGCGCATAATAACATAGATCATGCGCTTTATTGGGCGTATTTTGCCTGTTAAGCTGCCTCAACAATCACTTTAAGAAGTCCCATCAATCTGATCATCAAACACATAAGCCATACAGCCCCAACCATCATATTCACCTTGAAATTGCTCGGCGAGTTTTTGCAGCCATTCTTCCATATCCACAATGGCTTGATATTCAGGTTGTAGCTCCACAAACACAGTTAAACGCCATTCATGCGGTTGCAGATGTTGATCAAAGATGAGATTAATTTTTTGTTGTTCGCGTAATAGATGTAAAGCTGCATGTTCAGCTTGCTCAAGATGACTAAAGGTCAGTGAAAATTCGATATCGTGTAATTCTTTTAAATCATCACCGTCTTGATACATTTGCCATAAAATATTGCCATTGTCATCATCTGGAAATTTTTGATAATCGCGATACATTTTTTATCCTTATGCTGTGCTTATTAAAATTATACACATGCATCAGCTTAGCTGATTTTAAGGCACAATGTGAGAATTTTTGTAGCACTTGAGTCTAAGATTTAAAATGGTGCGAGTGCTTCAATCACGACATCTTTTTTGCTCAGCGGTTGAGTAAAAGCTAAATAAGAGGCATGTAAAGCCATGCGCTTTAATGGACTTTGTGCAGCACACGGATGATAGAGTTTATCACCTGTAATCGGATGCCCAATATGTAACATATGCACACGCAGTTGGTGCGAGCGCCCGGTAATAGGCGTTAGCTTGACTCGGGTAATGTCTTGGCTTTGGTCATATTCAAGTGCTTGATAATAAGTAAGGGCTTTTTTACCCAATTCATCATGCACCATTTGACGTGGGCGATTTTCCCAATCGGTAATTAATGGCACATCTACTTGACCTGTGCCGTGCAACTGCCCTTGCACTAAAGCCGTGTAATGCTTGACGACGGTACGTGCTTGAAACATTTTACTTACCGCCACTTCTGCATCACGGTGTTTGGCAAACATTAAAATCCCTGAGGTGGCCATATCTAAACGATGCGTAATCTTGGCTTGCGGATAAAGTGCCAAAACACGTAAGTAAGCACTGTCGTGATGTTCAGGTAACCGCCCCGGCACCGACAATAATCCTGCTGGCTTTTCAATGATGACTAAATCTTCATCTTGGTACAAAATAACCAATGGCGTTTGCGGCGGTTGATAGATAAAGTGATCGTTTAAAGCCATGACAGAAGCCGTAAATTAAGAAAGCTCGGCACGTTAGCAACTGCATGTGTAGCTGTCAAGCATTGCTTTGATAGCAGGCTGACATTAAATTTATGCGCTGCAATTTTGACTGTCTGATCAAGTTGATGCACAATCAATACATCGAAAAAATTGTCAAATTTGAGGCCATTATGAGCACAGCACCAGCATTTATTGCACTGAGTTTAGCAGGTGTAGATGCACAAAAATTCCTACAAGGTCAAGTCACCTTACATGTAGAACGCCTAGAAGAAAACACCACGCGCTATACTGGAATTTGTAACCTAAAGGGACGTTTACAGTTTGGTTTATGGCTCACCAAGCTCAATCCTGAGCGCTTTGTGATTGTGACCACAACAGACCAAGCAGATGAACTTGCCAAGCATATTCAAAAATTTGGTGCCTTTTCTAAAATGAAGTTGGAGGTATTAGGCAAGGTTTATCCAACGCTTATGGACGATTGCACCAATTTTGCTGAAAGTGAAACAAATGTTACTGCATGGCAACGTGCTGCGATTGAAGCCGGTCAAGCATGGCTAAATGCAAGCAGCTTAAATGAATTTCAACCGCAAGAGTTACGCTTACATCAACGTGAAGGCGTACATTACGACAAAGGCTGCTATTTGGGTCAAGAAATTGTGGCACGTTTGTGGTTTAAAGCCAAACCTAAGCACTGGCTACATTTGGTACAAGGTCAAGGTGCTGCACCTGAAACTGCCAGCAAGCTACATAACGATGTAGACGTGGTCAACGCGATTGGCACTGAGCAAGGTTATCTGGCGCTGGTGGTGGCTAAACCACAAGCCTTAGTAGAGTTGGGCTTAGAAGTACTCGATTTACCCGAATACTTAAATGGCGACGTGGCACGACCTCAAGCTTAACATCAAAAAAAACCTCCAAATTTGGAGGTTTTTTTTGATTAAAAGCCGTGAAAAAGCTTATTCATGTCTTTAACGACGTAGTCTTTAAAATGAAAAGCACGCGCATGTTTGGCATCAAACTTTACGCTAAGATCGCCATTTTGAAAAACATAGACGCGGTCATCTGAACTTACCAAATAGTCTTTACCTAAAGCTAAAAGTAAGGCATCAATTTTATCTGTATCTGCAATACTGTCATCGGCATTAATTTTGTCATAGTTACGTTTAATACCTTTAATAAACATTGCAATATCCTGAAGATTACATAAGCGATGATTTTAGCCCATTTTTGCTTAATATAGACATCATCTTGCATTTATTCATACCAATTGCCATAAGCGAATATTGCGATTTTTTAAATGATTAAGTTTTACGGCTTTACCGGCTTCACTACATATATATAGGACGTGCTTGCGAGAAATTTTTGGACGAGTGTTTATCACTATCTCGACCTATGAGAGGCTATGCCTTATCTTTGCATTTAGCGCACCATGTAAGCGGCACACATTATTCAAAGGTTTCAATACGATTATGGATTATGCTTTTACTTTTTGAATATAACTTTTAAGATAAGCGCTACACTTTATACAATTAAGGTATTCATAATGAAAAAATTATTTTTGGCGACTGCCCTCACATTAACAACCACTTTCGCTTTTGCCAATGCGGTTGATCCTTTTACTGAAGTTAAAACACTGGTACAAAGCAATGATCACACAGGTGCGTTTAAAGCATTAGAAAAAGTCGCTAAAAATAATCACCCTGATGCCCTGTATAATCTAGGTTATCTCACTGAAATCGGTCAAGGTACCGCGCAAAATAACAAAAAAGCGCTGCGATATTATGAAAAAGCAGCCAAACAAGGTTCAAGCCTTGCCAATTTTGTCTTAGCCCAAAGCTATGAAAAAGGACGTTTAGGTTTAAAAGCTAATCCTAAAAAAGCGCAAAGCTATTTAGAGGCTGCTGATCGTTTAGGGTCGGTAGATGCGAAAGTTGAAATTGCTGAACAGCTGTTTGCCAAACGTAATACTCAAAGTAATCAACAAGCCTTAGCCAAACTTGCACCTTTAGTCCAACAAGGTCACGTTGCCGCAGCCTATAGTCAAGCCACCTTTAAAATCAATGATGGCTTCCGTCTGCGAAATTCCACTCAAATCCAACAAGGTCTGACTGAGTTGCATGCTTTAGGTCAAAAAGGTCATGTGGCTTCTTTATTATTATTGGGTAATTTATATGCCACCGGTTCTTTAATTAAAGAAGATTTAAATAAAGCCAAAATCATTTTTACTGCACTAGATCAAGCCAAAGTAGCACAAGCTAAACCTGCGCTTGAAATTATCAATCAAGCACTTGCTAAACAAGCGCAAGCTAGCAACAGTAAAAAAAGCTCATAAAAGCATAAAAAAAGCGCTTAAATCAGCGCTTTTTTTATATTAATCAAAATCTTCAGTGTTTGATTTAAATGGTTTAAATAAGTCTTTTAAACCATGTGGCTGACAACGCAAATACTGCGGTGCTATGGCAATGTGAGCACCAAGTTGTGCTGCTGCATGCCATGGCCAACGCGGGTTATAAAGTATGGCACGCGCTAAGCCAATGGCATCAGCATATTGCTGGGTTAAAATATCCTCAGCTTGCTGCGGTTGTGTGATTAAGCCCACGGCAATCACAGGAAGATTGATGTGCTGTTTGATCTTATGCGCAAAACCCACTTGATAATTAGGTCCAATTTCAATGGCTTGCTCAGGATGTAAACCGCCACTCGAAACATGAATATATACTGCACCCAATTGTTGCAAGGCTTTGGCTAAACCAATGGATTGCTCTATATCCCAGCCTTGCTCCCCCATCCAATCTGTTGCTGAGATACGCACTCCTATCGGATAATTCTCAGGTACCACCGCTTTAATGGCTTGAAAAACTTCTAAAGTTAATCGAATACGATTTTCTAAGCTGCCACCATATTCATCTTGACGTTGGTTAGACAGCGGCGATAAAAACTGATGTAACAGATAACCATGTGCAGCATGAACCTCAATCAGCTCAAAGCCTGCATCAACCGCACGACGTGCCGCTTCAGCAAAATCTTGGATCAAAGCTTGGATTTCATCTAAGCTCAAGGCTTTGGGTGGTTGATGATCGGCTTGAAAAGCAATGGCACTTGCACCCACAGTTTGCCAGCCTTGCTCGTGATCGGATGCTAACTGAGTGCCACCTTGCCACGGTTTACAACTGGAAGCTTTACGACCTGCATGTGCTAGTTGCACAGCAAATGGCATAGGAGAAAGCCGTTTGATTTTTTCTAATAAAGCTTTGATTTTAGCGCGTTGAATGTCATTCCAAAGCCCTAAATCTGCATAACTAATTCGACCTACAGCCTGTACTGCTGTTGCTTCTACAATACATAAACCCGCGCCAGATAGTGCATAACTCGCCCACTGTTGTTCATGCCAATCGCTGACTTCACCATTGTTGGCTGAGTATTGACACATGGGTGCAATCACGATTTTATTCTCAAGCTGCAATGTGCCAAACTCAATTGCATTAAAAAGCTCAGGCATGTGCATTCTCCATTTTTGTTATATCTATTTTGCTGTTTAACATAGCGCCTTAGACTTAAATCTACAATCTAAACTTCACCCAACTTATGTTTTACGGTTTACTTTGTTACTGAGAACAATAAAATCAACCGCCTAGAAATTGGTGTTTTAGCAGCTTAAACTTGTTTTTTAACGCGTTTGCCCCATATTGAATAATATTCAAAAAAATTGGATTGTTATGCCTGAATTACCTGAAGTGGAAACCACCAAAGTCAGTCTTGCGCCTTTGCTTGATCAACGTGTTTTAGATGTTAGCGTTTATCAAAGCAGTTTACGTTGGCCAATTCCAGACAATGTTGCAGTGCTCAAAGGTCAGCGCTTAGTCAGCTTAAAACGCCGTTCTAAATATATTTTGGCTGAGTTTGAACATATCACCATGCTTTGGCATTTAGGCATGTCGGGGAGTTTTAGAATCTGTCAGCCTGATGAGCCGCTTAAAAAACATGATCACTTTGTGATACGTTTTGAAGAGTGTGAGTTGCGCTATCATGACCCACGCCGTTTTGGCTGTATTTTATGGTTAGATGACTATGCGCAAACAAAACTATTAGCTCCGCTTGGTTCTGAACCTTTAAGTGATGCTTTTGACGCAGCTTATCTAAGCCAAAAACTCAAAAATAAAAATGTTGGCATTAAAGTTGCAATCATGGATAACCATGTGGTGGTGGGTGTAGGTAATATTTATGCCACAGAGAGTTTATTTAATTTAGGCATTCATCCTGCTGAGCCTGCAAAGCATTTAAATACACAACAGATCGAAAAATTAGTGGTTGAAATTAAGCGGATCTTAAAACAAGCCATTGATTTAGGCGGTTCGACTTTGCGTGACTATAGCAATGCCATGGGTGAAAATGGTTATTTTCAACAAACTTTATTGGCCTATGGTCGTGCCGGAGAGATGTGTGTGAATTGCGAAACCACTCTTGAAAATATAAAGCTAGGACAACGTGCTTCGGTATTTTGTCCAGCGTGTCAGCCATTAAAAATGCAGAGGAAATTAGCATGAAAACAGCCATCGTTCGGCATATTTTGGTGAAAGATAAAGAACAAGCAGAGCAATTAAAAAAGAAAATTTTGGCTGGTACTGATTTTGCTAAAGTGGCCAAGCAATTTTCGACCTGTAATTCGGCTAAACGGGGTGGCGAATTAGGTGAAGTAAAAAAAGGCCAATTGGTGCCTGTGATTGATAAATTAGTATTTAGCGCAGCAGAACGCGTTTTACATGGTCCAATCAAAAGCCAATTTGGTTTTCATTTACTTGAAATTAAATTTCGTATGGATTTTTAATATTCCTATTAAAAAAACGGCGCTTGATGCGCCGTTTTTTAAATTAGCCTTTACGTTTTAATTCATCACGAATTTCGCGTAGCAATTCAATATCTTCAGGGGTTGCTGCAGGTGCTGGTGCCTCTTCTTCTTTTGTACGGCGCAATTTATTCATAAATTTAACCAACAAGAAAACCACCCATGCTAAGAGTAAGAAGTTAATCAGTACAGTTAAGAAATTACCATATGCAAATACGTTTAAACCCGCTTCTTGGGCTGCGGCTAGAGTTGTAATGTTGTTTGGATTATCACCTAAGACCACAAACCAATTTGAGTAATCAACATTACCGCCTGAAATCCAAGATACTACCGGCATAATAATATCTTTGACCATAGAATCAATAATTTTACCAAATGCGCCACCAATGATGACACCTACGGCTAAATCCATGACATTGCCTTTCACAGCAAACTCGCGAAACTCTTGAATAATACTCATAAAAAAACTCCAAACTTTTATCGTTATTCAGCTATGACTGCTCAATAATCTACGCTATTTGTTTATCTTGCCAAGCGTTGTTAGAAAATCTTATACAAAAAAAACCGCCAACATGCGTTAGCGGTTTTTTACTTCGGCTAGAAGCGCGACTTATTTACCAGAACGGTTACGTTTACGTTCGTTTTCAGTCAAATGACGCTTACGAATACGAATTGATTTAGGTGTTACTTCAACTAATTCGTCATCTTCAATGAATTCAAGCGCTTGTTCAAGCGTATATTCAATTGCAGGAACAAGTGTTAACGCTTCGTCTGTACCTGATGCACGTACGTTGGTTAACTGTTTTGCTTTAGTTGGGTTAACTGTCATATCGTCAGAACGAGAGTTAATACCAATAATCATACCTTCGTAAACCTCTAACTGAGGTTTAGCGAATAGACGACCACGGTCTTGTAATGTGAACAATGCATAGCCCAAGCACGTACCCTGAACCATAGAAATCAACACACCGTTTTGACGTTTCGCAACAGTACCTTGCTTCATAGGACCGTAATGCGAGAAGCTAGACGTCATGATACCAGTACCAGAAGTCATCGTCATGAATTCAGAACGGAAGCCAATTAAGCCACGTGAAGGTACAGTTGCTTCAATACGGATACGGCCTTTACCGTCAACTTCCATATTGGTCATTTCGCCTTTACGGTGACCCATTTGTTCCATTACAGAACCTTGGTGCTGTTCTTCAACGTCAAATGTTACGTTTTCATACGGTTCTTGTTTAACACCGTCGATTTCTTTTAAGATTACTTGTGGACGAGATACGCCCATTTCGAAACCTTCACGACGCATGTTTTCAATCAGAACAGAAAGATGAAGCTCACCACGACCAGATACTTTGAAACGGTCAGGACTATCGGTATCTTCAACACGTAATGCTACGTTATGAATCAATTCGCGATCTAGACGTTCACGAATGTTACGTGAAGTAACAAATTTACCTTCTTTACCAGCAAACGGTGAGTTGTTTACTTGGAATGTCATCGTTACTGTAGGTTCGTCTACAGAAAGCGGTGGTAATGCTTCAACATTTTTAGGGTCACAAATCGTGTCAGAAATATGAAGTTCTTCAATACCTGTTACACATACGATGTCACCAGCAGATGCAGTTTCAACGTCAACGCGCTCTAAACCGTGGTAACCCATGATTTTTAAGATACGGCCGTTACGTGTTTTGCCTTCCTTATCAATCACAGTTACAGGTGTGTTCAATTTTACTGAACCACGTTGAATACGACCCACACCAATAACACCTACGAAGCTGTTATAGTCAAGTGAAGACACTTGCATTTGGAACGGACCATCTACGTCTACAGCCGGTGGCTCTACAACGTCTACGATTTTTTGGAACAACGGTGTCATATCTTCAGCTAATTCTTCTGGAGAAGGACCCGCTACACCACGAAGACCCGATGCATAAACCACAGGGAAATCTAATTGTTCGTCAGTACCGCCTAAGTTATCAAACAAGTCAAATACTTGGTCAATGACCCAATCTGGACGCGCATTTGGCTTATCAACTTTGTTGATAATTACGATTGGCTTTAAACCACGTGCGAACGCTTTTTGCGTTACGAAACGAGTTTGTGGCATTGGACCTTCTTGTGAATCTACAAGAAGAAGTACGCAGTCAACCATAGATAATACACGTTCAACTTCACCACCGAAGTCGGCGTGTCCTGGGGTATCCACGATGTTGATACGGTATTCAGTGTTGGTACGTGCGTCTGTCCATTTGATTGCAGTGTTTTTTGCAAGAATGGTAATACCACGTTCGCTTTCAATTGCGCCAGAATCCATTACACGCTCAATCTCACCCGCGCGATCACCGAGAGCACCTGATTGTTGTAAAAGTTTGTCTACAAGAGTGGTTTTACCATGATCGACGTGCGCAATAATGGCGATGTTACGGAGAGTTTTAATATCTGACATGTATATTCAATGCGTGTTTAATTTGAGGTCAGATTATACAGAAAAATTGAAAACTTTTATAGGGGCAGTTCATCCACGGTAACATTTTTTTGCCGATTGCTTGGCTTTTGATTTTGTAAAGCAATGTAAACAGATTAGAATAGCGCCACTTTTGCCAAAATTTGTTTTGACTTATGTCTGATCTACATCACTCTCCCGAGCAAAAACACGAGTTAGATTTGGTCTATGGTCTAGAAGACCGACCTAAACCGCTGATTGCTTTTTTTGCAGCTTTTCAACATTTGCTCGCCATTATTGTTCCGATTGTCACCCCAGGTTTATTGATCTGTCTTGCCCTTGGTGTCTCAAAAGAAGATACCAATATGATTTTATCCATGTCATTGGTGATCTCAGGCATTGCAACCTTTTTACAATCAAAAAAGGTCGGTCCTTTTGGTGCCGGTCTTTTAATTGTACAAGGCACAAGCTTTAACTTTATTGGGCCTATTATTGGTGTGGGCTCTGCAATGGTTGCAGCCGGCACACCCGTTGAATCGGTCATGGCTGCCATTTTTGGGGTAGTGATTGCAGGCTCATTCATTGAAATGGGGGTTTCACAAATCCTGCCTTGGATTAAACGACTCATCACCCCCTTGGTCACAGGTATTGTGGTGTTACTCATTGGTTTGACCTTAATTAAAGTGGGTTTAACCAGTATGGGCGGTGGTTATGCTGCCATGAAAGATGGCACTTTTGCCAACGCCGACAACCTCATCATGTCGTGTACTGTATTGGCTCTGATTATTTTACTCAACCGCATTAAAGTGGTGTGGATTAAGAGCTCAGCGATTTTAATTGCTTTAGTTGCAGGTTATATCCTTGCCGGTTTTATGGGTTATTTAGATTTCTCTGGCGTAAAAGATGCACCATTGGTCCAAATTCCAACGCCGATGCACTTTGGTTTAAGCTTCTCTTGGAGCCTGTTTATTCCAATGGCATTTATCTACCTTGTGACGTCTTTAGAAGCCATTGGTGACATTACCGCAACGTCTAAGCTATCTAATCAGCCTGTAGATGGTCCAAAGTGGATGCAGCGTATTAAAGGTGGTGTATTGGTCAATGGTGCCAATTCATTGCTTGCTGGTGTATTTAACACCTTCCCAAGTTCGGTATTTGCCCAGAATAATGGTGTCATTCAGCTTACAGGCGTTGCAAGTCGCTATGTTGGCATTTGGATTGCAGCACTTTTGGTTATTTTAGGTTTACTTCCTGCAGTGGCAGGCGTGATTCAAGCGGTACCACAAGCGGTATTAGGCGGCGCAGTGATGGTGATGTTTGGTGCAGTGGCTGCATCAGGGATTAACATTTTATCGACTGTAAATCTTGATCGTCGTGCTTTATTGATTATTGCAATTTCACTGGGCTTGGGCTTAGGTGTTGCACAAGTACCTGATATTTTGGCGCACTTACCTGAATTGTTCCGCAACATCTTTAGTTCAGGTGTGGCCACCGGTGGTATTGCCGCTTTAATTTTAAATATTGTTCTTCCTGAAACGAAGAAATAATTTCATATCCTAAAAGCACTGTTGCTTTGGCACGGTGCTTTTATTATGGAGAGATCCAATGGTTCCACAAAGTGAAGTCCTCATTCGCCAATATGAGTACCTTTCAGGTCGTGTCTTGTTTATCAACGCCCCGACAGACGACTTGTTCCAACACTTAGAAGACAATGTCGATCCGTGCGTATGGACATGGAATTTTAACGACTTTCAGTCTTTTGAAGCCAAACAAGCCAAGGTTCACTTTGGTACAGACTTCCCTCAAGGCGAGTTTGACCAAGCAGTAATTTTTGTGCCAAAAGCCAAAGAACTCCTTAATTATATTTTATATACCCTTGCCAGCCATTTAAAGATTGGCAGTTCCATTTTATTGGTGGGTGAGAAAAAAGCCGGCATTGAACGTGCAGCAAAACAATTACAGCCGTATGGCAAAACCCTAAAACTCGATAGCGCACGTCATTGTCAATTGTGGCAAACCAGCTTAGATAAAAATGTGCCTGCCAAAGCCTTACGCGATTGGGCACAGACTTACCGTGTGGCTACGCCTAAAGGTGAGCTTGAGATTTGTGCTTTACCGGGCGTATTTAGCCAAAATCATCTTGATGTGGGTACTGCAGTATTATTACCGCATCTACAACAGGTAACTTCAGGCAAAATTGCTGACTTTGGTTGTGGTGCAGGTGTAATCAGTGCTTACTTAGCCAAACTCAATCCATCTAATCGTATTTTTGCGATGGATGTAGATGCCTTTGCACTGGCTTCAACGCAAATGACGTTTGAGCAAAATCAGCTTGAACCAGAACAGCTTGAAATTAAAGCGGTACGTGGTATTGAAGATGCACCGTTGTTTTTACATGCCATTGTCAGTAATCCACCGTTTCATCAAGGCATTCAAACTGACTATAACGCCAGTGAAAACCTGTGTAAAACCGCACGCCGTCACCTTAAATCAGGCGGTGAATTGTGGATTGTGGCCAACCGCTTCTTAAATTATCCGATGTTGATTGAGCAACACTTTAAACAATGTCATATCAAAACTGATGAGCAAGGCTTTAAGGTCTTATTTGCTAGTACGCAGAAAAATCTTAAGGAATAAAGTATGAGCGAAACACAACAACCTCAATTACAACGTAAGTTGGGTGCTCGCCATCTAAATATGATTGCGATTGGTGGCTCCATTGGTACAGGTTTATTTTTAGCCTCTGGTGCAACCATTGCCAATGCCGGCCCCGGTGGTGCTTTGTTGGCCTATGCTTTAATTGGCGTCATGATTTATTTCTTAATGACCAGTTTAGGTGAATTGGCCACGCATAACCCAACCTCTGGCGCGTTTTTTACTTACGGCACCAAATATGTGGAAGGTGGCTTTGGTTTTGCCTTAGGTTGGAACTACTGGTACAACTGGGCCATTACCGTGGCTTTTGAATTGGTCGCAGTACAATTCATTATGAAGTTTTGGTTTCCTGACATCCCCGGCTTTTATTGGAGTGCGATCTTCTTGGCCGTGGTGTTTGGTATTAATGCTTTAACCGTTAAAGGCTTTGGTGAATCTGAGTTTTTCTTCTCTTTGATTAAAGTTTTGGCAATTATCGCCTTTATTATCATTGGGATTGTCATGATTGTTAAGATCATGCTCACCCCTGATATGGCGGTATTTGCCAATTGGACCACAGGTGAAGCACCATTTGTGGGTGGTTTGAGCGCCTTAATTGGTGTGGCAATGATTGCCGGTTTCTCGTTCCAAGGCACAGAAATGGTCGGCGTTGCAGCGGGTGAATCAAAAGACCCACAAAAAACCATTCCTGTTGCCATTAAACAAATTTTTTGGCGCATTTTATTGTTCTATATCGTGTGTATTTTTATCATCGGAACGTTAATTGCCTATGATGACCCACGTTTATTACAAGCTGCTGCAACGGATAACGTGGCTTTATCACCGTTTACCTTGTTGTACGAACAAGCAGGTTTTGCCTTTGCCGCATCGCTTATGAATGCAGTGATTTTAACTGCAATTTTATCGGCAGGTAACTCAGGCATGTATTCATCAACGCGTATGCTATTTGATATGGCACGTAAAGGTAGTGCACCCAAAGCCTTTGGTAAGCTCGATGCACGTGGCGTACCCATGAATGCCTTATATGCCACGACTGCCATTGCAGCACTGTGCTTTTTAACCACCTTTATTGGCGAAGAAGAAGTATTTAACTGGCTGTTAAATATGTCTGGTATGTGTGGTTTTATTGTATGGCTAGGTATTGCCATTTCGCATTACCGCTTCCGTAAAGGCTATGTCATGCAAGGTCATCAGTTGGAAGATTTAGCATATCGTGCCAAATTCTTCCCTTTTGCCCCGTGGTTTGCCTTTATTTTGTGTGCCATTGTAGTGCTTGGTCAAAACTACCAAGCCGTATTAAACGGTGAATGGTTGGCGGTATTGTCGACCTACATCGGTATTTTCTTATTCTTGGCCATTTGGTTAGGATATAAATGGAAATACAAAACTAAACTGATCTCGTATCAAGAGATGGATGTCACGCCGATGAAAATCGAGCAAGACAAATAAAAAAAAGCAGTCTTCGGACTGCTTTTTAATTAACTATAACGCATTACAAAATTGCGATCATCAATCACAATCACTTGCTGGCAAATTCCCTCTTGTTGGCGCTGCTGAATAAAGACATCTTTAGACATTGGCTCAAAACTATCAAAGAAACAAATCTCTTCATCATCAATTGAATACACCAAAGAGTGATTACCAACGCCGTCCAAAGTGTCGTAATACACAATCACAAAGCGCCCTTGATCTACGGCCTGTTTAATCTGTGCATAATTCATTTCATCACGCACCACAATGCCAAGTTCTTGAGCTTTGGCATAAAAAAATTGTTCGGTCGGCTGTGGATCTGGGTCATGTTGGGTACTAAATTCAACATCTAAACCCAAATGCTTTAAGGCAACGGCCAAAGCAATCCCGTAAGTGCCTTCCTCGGCATTATGGCGACATAAATGCACTAAGTCTTGGATTTCTAGGTCAATACCATAATGATGGAACAACATCCAAATTGCATACAGACCACCATTGGCAGGTAGTTCAGCTAAATCTTGTGGAATCTCTACGCTCATAATGTTTTAAATCTTAAAAAGAATAAAGCTATTGTAATTTTTCTTATAAAAAAAGCGACTCCAAAGAGTCGCTTTTTTCACATCAGTTCAATAACGAATTATTGAGCAGCTGCTTGTGGCTGTACTTCAACAGTACGGCTGCCAGAAATCGTAGCGAATACGCGACGGTTCATAGCACGGCCTTCTTTAGTGTTGTTGTCAGCAATTGGTTGATCCCACGCAAAACCTTGAGTCGCTAAACGAGTAGGGTTTACGTTGTATTCATTTACAAGTGCAGATTTAACAGAGTCAGCACGCGCTAAAGATAAGCGATCGTTTAATGCACGAGGACCAGTGCTGTCTGTGTGACCTTCAATACGCGCAGTTGCGTTAGGGTATTCCACTAACTTTTCAGCAACTTTTGCAATTTCTGGTTTGTATTGGTCTTTGATGTTTGATTTGTTAGTATCAAAGAACACACGAAGTTCCATGTTCAAGTCTTCAACAAGCACTTGTGGAGCTGGTTCAACTGGAACAACTGGTGCAATTGGCTCAACCACTACAGGCGCTGCAACAGCAGGCTTTAAGTGACCGCCAAGAACTACGTTAAGACCAGCTAAAGCTGTGTAGTTCCAGAATTGTTCGTCAAAGTTGTATGTACCACGAGCTTCTGTACGAAGAGATAAAGCATCGTTTAAGCGCCAGAAAGCACCAACACCTGCATTACCTAAAGTACCTTCATCATCCAAATCAGCGTAGTCGCCTTCGCCTTCGTATTTATAGTGACCAGCACCTAAAAGTACGTATGGCTTGATTTTGCTGTCGTAGTTCTTCGTGATTAAATCAGAAGTTACGTAGAAGTTACCCGCAAGTTGTTGTTGCTTGTATTCACCATCTTTAACGTCAGCAACATCGATGTCGCCTTTTACTTGTGAATATTCAGCTTCGAAACCTAACCATGGCGTTAATTCCACACCAAGCGCAGCACCAACGAATAAATCGTCTTGAAGTTCTGCAGGACCTGGACCTAGGTTATCTTTACCGTTGTTGTGTTGTGTATCTTGGAACGTGTAACCAACTAATAGTGGAGTTACAGTTACACCAGCATTAGCTGCTGCAAACGGTGCAGCAACAAGCATTGCTAAAGCAATACGACTCATTTTCATGGATTTCTCCTCCAGAGATATAAATTGTTGTTCAAGCTTGGGCATATTCACCCCTGGGATAGGCTTTTATTACCCCAGTGTTATTTTTAAGCTATTCACACGCCATCATACAAACACTTCTTTTATTTTCCAAGTGCTTGATAATTTTAATCAAGAAAATTATTGACAAAATTACTTACAAATTCCGTTGTAATTCGGTAATTTTTCGATGAACAGGTCTTTATGAATAGCTTATTTTTGGCTTGAATGGAGTCTAACAGCTTTAAAATGCATAAGTCATCTTATTACATCTCAAATCAGCTCTAATCTTATGCCAAGACGTTTAAAGCCCATCTAAACATAAGGAGTTAGCGCATGCTTAACCTCTATCGTGGCTTTACCTTAGTAGAATGCTTAGTGACCATTGTTGTGATTGCAATTTTAGCTGCTGTGGCTATTCCAAGCTTCAAACGCGACCTCATTCAAAAAGAGGTCGAGGGCTCACAATTGAAAATCCAACGCGCCTTACAATTGGCACGTCAACATGCCATGACTCAAGCCAATCATGTGGTGCTGTGTAATAGTGACGATGGCAAACTATGTGGCAATGAACGTTGGACACAAGGCTTTATTGTGTTTGTGGACATCAATAAAAATCGGCAAAGAGACAATGATGAAACTTTAGTATTGGGTGAAGCACTCAATCTAAAGTACGGGCAATTGTCTTGGGGTAGTCTAAACCATGATAATTTAAGTTTTTTACCACGTACCGGCTTGCCCCTTGGTTCAAATGGTACCTTTAGTTATTGCGCTCAAGATGCACAGTTTAGCTATAGTATTGTGGTCAGCCATATGGGACATAGCCGTATTGATCAGACCCAAAAATGCTCTTAAACCTCAATATTAGAAAATTGGGTAATAACCACCAAACCTAGGCTAATTAAGCCAATGCCTAGCCACCCTGCCACATCTATATGTTGCCCTAAATATGCCTTGGCCAATAAAGCGGTTGCAATGACCCCAATCCCCGACCACAGAACATATAAAATCCCTGCTTGCATATATTTAAGTGCAATGGCAGCACAGGCAAAAGAGCCTAAATACAACACCAAAGCGATGGCTTGATCGGACTTATGCACCAAGCCATTGGCTTTGGCTGAGTAAAAAGTTGACAACACATCCGCTAAAATTGCCAATAACAGCCAATAGACACCCGGATTGATTTTGCTCAACCACTGCATCATACATTCCTTATAAAAAAAGCCGCGCGAGCGCGGCTTTGATGTGTGCTTCGATTAAGCACCGGTTTGATAATTTGGTTTTGGCACAGCTGTTGACGCTTGGTAAGGTTGGGTAAAATCGCCTAAACCTTTGGCCGCTTCTGCAATGTCTTTACCCTCTTTAACTACAAAAGTGTCAAAGCCTGAACGTTTCATATAATTTAAAACGTCTTTAAAGACATCACCTGTCGCACGCAGTTCGCCTTCAAAACCTTGGCGACGCAACAATGCTGCAAATGAATAACCACGACCATCGTTAAAACCTGCAAATTCAATAAAGATCGCATCTAATTGATCAAGAGGAAATTGATGTTCTTCAGGTGATGCATCTACCGTTAAGTACAGGGCTTTTTTACCTAAAACATGGGCAATTTGATCAAGCTGCTCAACCGTTAAAACCACATCACCTTGTGGTAATACAGCATCTTCACCGATCAATTGATAAGTATTGTCTGCAACAGTGCCATCTTTTGCGAGCACTGGTAGTGCGGTGTTAAGCATATGCACGCTCCTTAAATGGTTTGATGCCTACACGGCGATAAGTATCGACAAAATCTTCGCCTTCTTCACGTAAATCAAGATAGGTATTTAAGATTTCTTCAACAATATCAGGTACAACATCGGCTGCAAATGATGGTCCTAAGATGTCACCAATTGAAGCATCATGGTCAGCATTACCACCTAAAGTAATTTGATAGAACTCAGCGCCTTTTTTATCTACGCCTAAAATACCAATGTTACCCACGTGATGGTGACCACAGGCATTCATACAGCCTGAGATATTCAAATCTAATTTACCTAGGTTGTAAATGGTGTCTAAGTCATCAAAACGGCGTGAAATCGCTTCTGAAATTGGAATTGATTTTGCATTTGCCAATGAACAGAAATCACCACCTGGGCAACAGATAATATCGGTTAAGAAACCAATATGTGCACGGGCAAGATTGGCTTGATCCAGTGCTTGCCACAGGGCAAATAAATCTTTTTGCGGTACATCGACAAGGGCAATGTTTTGCTCATGTGTGGTACGTAACTCACCAAAAGTATATTGATCGGCAAGATCAGCAATCAGGTTCATCTCTTCAGAAGTCACATCACCCGGTGCTACGCCTGTACGTTTCAAAGAAATCGTCACAATACGATAGCCTTTGACTTTATGGGCGTGGGTGTTGATGTTAAACCAATGTTTGAATTTTGGATGCTGAGCAAAGAGTTCAGTGAAATCTTGATCTTGATAATCTTGGTAAGCAAATGGCGTGAAGTTCTCATCCATTTTTGCCAAAGTTTCTGCATCCACTTTTAAGGTTTTAATGGTATGTGCAAATTCAGCTTCTACTTTTTGTGCAAATACTTCAGGCGTGAGTGCCTTCACTAAAATTTTAATACGTGCTTTGTACTTGTTATCACGGCGACCATGTAAGTTATAGACACGTAAAATTGCTTCTAAATAAGCAATTAAATCTTCACGTGGCAAGAAGTCACGAATGAAGCTTCCCATAATTGGGGTACGACCTAAACCGCCACCGACTTTAATTTTGTAGCCGATTTCGCCTTGTTGGTTTTTAACAATATATACACCCACATCATGGAACGAAGTTGCCGCGCGGTCAATTTCTTCCAAAGCAGATACGGCAATCTTAAATTTACGTGGTAAGAAAGCAAATTCAGGATGGAACGTTGACCATTGACGAATCAATTCACAGGTTGGACGTGGGTCAGCAATTTCGCCTGCCACAACACCTGCATATTGGTCGGTGGTGGTATTACGAATACAGTTACCTGAAGTTTGAATGGCATGCATTTGCACAGCTGCCAATTCTTGCAACATATCTGGTACATTTTCTAGCGCAGGCCAGTTGAACTGGAAGTTTTGACGCGTTGAAACGTGTGCATAACCACGGTCGTATTCGGTGGCAAGTTGCGCAATTTTACGTAATTGCTGAGCATTCATTAAGCCGTAAGGTACAGCCACACGCAACATGGGCGCATAACGTTGTACATACAAACCATTTTGTAAACGAAGTGGACGATATTCGTCTTCGGTGAGTTTTCCGGCTAAATAACGTTCCGTTTGGTCACGGAACTGTGCAACACGTTCATTAATCAGTTGCTGATCAAAATCAGTATATAAATACATGGCGTACAGCTAGTAGTTTCTATTATAACGGCGTACAGAATAACGATTTTTGATCTATCAAGAAAATGCGTTTTTTACATATTTCATAGCGGTTTTATTGATAAGCCTGCATCATATTCACTGATAACAGGCAATTGTGGCCATTTATCCTACTTTTTCATATTATTTACATTTTAAGAATACACTTAGCACAAAAAAGAATAAGCAATTAAAGGCTTTAATCAAGATGATCTGGCCACTGCCCTGCATTTAAAGCTTGACCTACAAAATCATAACGCTTTTTAGAGCGTGAAAATTGAATTGGACAACCCAATTGTGCTTGGGTTTGCTTGGCGTCTTGCACTAAAGGTACATTCACCACCCATCCTCGCTCGCGGGCTAAATCTGAATATAATGCTTCATCTAAACTCAGCACTGCTTCAACACATACATCATGCTCAGTAAAAATAGCTTGCCATTCGGCTAAGGTTTTTTGCACAATTTTTTCTTGAATCAAGGGTTTTACAACAGCTGCATCGAGTTGATCAAAGCTTTTGTTGCCTTCGGTTAAATCGGGTAAGTCTAAAATTTGGGCTAAACCACGGATAAATTTATCTTCAATGCCACCAATCGCCAAGTAACGCTGATCTTTGGTTTGATAATAATCATAAAATGAACCCCCATTTAATGCACCTGTTTCAGGTTCAACTTTGGTATTTCCTGCCAATACACTGGCAGCATTCATGGTATTTAAACTCACCACGCAATCGGTCATAGAAATATCAATATGTTGACCCAAACCACTGCTATAACGCTCAATCACGGCAGCTAAAATGCCCATCACCGCATGAAAAGAACCACCTGCCACATCAGCCATTTGAATGCCTAAGGCCGGAGGTAGATGATTTTTACGTCCTGAATGTCCCATAATTCCAGACAGCGATACATAATTAATGTCATGTCCGGCTTTATCTTGGTAAGCGCCTGTTTGCCCATAACCGGTAATAGAACAATAAATTAATTGGGGGTTAATTTGGCTCAAAGTAGCATAATCTAAGCCCAAACGCTGCATCACCCCAGGGCGAAATTGCTCAATCACAATATCGTATTCGCAAATACGTGCTTTGATCATGGCAATATTGGCCGGATCTTTTAAATCTAAACTGATGGATTGTTTATTGCGGTTTAAATAACGATGTGCCGTGGCTTGACCATCAGCAAAAGGCGGTAATACCCGCATTAAATCGGTTCGTGTTGGTGATTCTATATGCACCACTTGGGCGCCTAAATCGGCTAAATATAAACTGGCAAAAGGCCCGGGTAACAGGGTCGAAAAATCAAGCACTTTAAGTTGATGCAATAAGGTCGACATAATGTTGTTTTGCTCTTATTTTGAGTTATTTTTATGCATCATAGGCAAAAAAAGCACGCAACACAATGTCATGTTCAGCCATTTACCTTGATCATTTCGGCAATTTACCATGTAGACTATTGAGATTAAGCATCATTAGGTCAACGGTAAGTGAATACAAGAGAGACTGAAGAATTTAACATGAGTCGCGATACCATCAGTATCCACTTTGTCAATGCAGCACTTACAGGGGTCAAACGTCTTGGGATGGACGTGGACACCTTATTATCGCATGTGGGAATTGAGGCTGAATTATTACGTCAGCCTAAAGCCCGTATTTCACCCGAGCAATATACGCGTTTTGTAAAAATGCTGTGGATGGTCACCCAAGATGAACATGTCGGTTTTAGCCAAGACGTGCGTCGTTTAGGCAGCTTTGCCATTATGTGTCAATTGGTGGTACATGCCAAAACCTTAGGTGATGCACTTGAGCTTTCTAGCCAATTTTACAAACTGTTTGGTGATGAATGGTGTGTAAGCTTAGAGCGTGATAAACACGAAGCGCGTTTAGTGCCATTGGTGCCAAAAGATGCCGACCCCGATCATTACATCACTGAAAGTATGCTGATGATTTGGCACGGTTTAGCAGCATGGCTCATCGACCGACGCTTACCGCTAGAACGTGTGCATTTTAATTATCCACGTCCACAGCATGCCGATGAATACGATGCTTTGTTCTTTGCACCGGTCATGAAATTTGATGCTACGCGTACTGAGATTACCTTTGCTGCGGACTATTTGGACTTACCCATTCGTCAAGATGGCGACAGTTTAGAAGATTTCTTAAAAACGGCTCCTGCTGATTTACTGGTGAAGTTTAAAAACACCCATTCTTTAACTTCACGTATTCGTGATGTGTTAAAGAGCCAAATTGGTGAAGAAATGCCAACCCTCAACGATGTAGCATCTATGTTATATCTCTCACCACAAACGCTACGTCGTCGTTTGGCTGCTGAAGGTAAAAGCTACCAAGGGGTAAAAGATGCCTTGCGTCGTGATGCGGCTATTCATTTGTTGCTCAATCCAAAACTGACCTTAGAAGATGTAGCACAACAAGTGGGCTTTAGTGAAACCAGCACCTTTCACCGTGCCTTTAAAAAGTGGACAGGGGTAACACCAGGCTTGTATCGTCAATTACATGGTTATCATTGATTGATCTAGATCACGCCAACCCAAGCCTAGGCTTGGGTTTTTTTGCACTTTTTGCCAAATTTTATGTTATAAAGTAACATACATCTTGTTTTCTTCTCCTTGTTGGGTAGTGCCGCTATGCATGAAACTCCTCCAGAAAAAACCTTTTGGGGCTGGAAAGCTCTCATTGTTGCCTTTATTTTAAGTATCATATTTTTAGGCATTTTCTATTTAGCCATGGAAAATGACCCTGACTACATGCCAAGTCAACAACACAAACAACAGGCCCAACAGCAGCATGCCTTTAAAAATGCGCCAACCATGAAATCAGACAGCGAACAGCCTACTGAACATGCGCATACAGACACTGCTGAAGCACATGGCATGAGCGCTGAAGAACATGCCAACATGCACCCAAGTGATGGCAGTCACGAGCATTAATTCAAGCATTTAAAAGGCAAACCTTCTGGTTTGCCTTTTTTGTTTAAAAAACCAATTGCATGTGTATATGTGGAATATTGCAATCTAGATACGGCTCGCCTTTAACTTCAAACCCTAAACGCTGATAAAAAGCCACAGCATGCACTTGTGCAGATAAATGTACAGATGGCCGACCTTGCTGTTGTGCATAGTCTATAACAAAACACATTAATGCCTCACCTAAACCCTGCCCACGCGCAGCTTTCAGCACTGCAACACGCCCAATACTGTCATTGGCAAGTAAACGTGCTGTGGCAAGCGCCTGCTGTTGTTGATACACCACGAAATGAACCGCTATGGCATCTAGATCATCCCATTCATCAATTTCGGCAATGTTTTGCTCTTGAATAAACACCTGCTCACGAATACCTTTGGCAGCAGCTGCTAACTCTTGCCATGTACCGACAACAATCTTCATAAAATTTACCTTAGCATTTTTGCCCAAGATCTTGCTGATCCCATTGATCATTGAGCAGCAATTCTAGGGAATGTTTGTGAATACCATACATGGTTTTAAGCGCTTTAATTTGTGCCAAAACCTCTTGATCAGGCTGGTCAAAATCTTGACGCTTGGTGGCTAAAATCATCTTGTTTTTGCTGGTGTGTTCCAGTGCTACAAATTCAAACACTTTAGTTTCATAACCATAGGCTTTGAGCAATAAAGCACGAATGGTATCGGTGAGCATTTCGGCTTGTTGACCAGCATGAATGCCAAATTGCAACATCGGTTGTAAAACTTGAGGACTTTGCAATTGCGGACGTAATTCTTTATGGCAACACGGCGCGCACATAATCACTTTGGCACCTAAACGAATACCGCTGTGAATGGCAAAGTCAGTAGCAACATCACAAGCATGCAAAGCAATCATGACATCAAGTTTTTCAGGCGCGTAGGTACGTACATCACCTTGGAAAAAGCCCAGTTGGCTAAAACCAGATTGAGTCGCCACATTTTGGCAAAACTCGACCATTTTTGGATTCAGCTCCACCCCCGTGACCACAGGTGTTTGAAAATGCTTGGCTGTATAGTCATATAAAGCGGTGGTTAAATAGCCCTTGCCTGCGCCAAAATCCACCACATGTAAGGCTTGCGTGGTATCAATATGTTCAAGTGCCCCTGCAAAAATTTCTACAAATTTATTAATTTGTTTCCATTTACGCGCCATGCTTGGAATGACTTGTTCTTTGGCATCGGTAATGCCCAAATGCTGCAAAAACACACTGTCTTGATCTACAAAACGGTGTTTAGTACGGTCATGGCCTTGTGCTTGGGCTTTGAGCACGGGTTTGGCTTTACTTTGGGTTAAAATGGCTTTTTTCTTATTTTTCTTCAGCTGCGTTTCGCCCGCGTGGGTAAATAAATTGGCTTGCTTTACATCGTTCACCAAATCATTTAACAGCTGCTCGGCTTGATCAAGCGTATAGTTCTTGGTGACATCTTGAGTTTTGTAACGATACAAGCAACTCAAATGCGTGCCATTGTGCAGTTCAATCAAGCGCAAAGTCATTTTTTCTAAGTTTTCAGATGCACCTTGATATTGACTCAAAATAATACGCTCAAGCTGCTGTTGTGTAATGGCTTGCAGACAAGCGTGAATGAACTGCTGTTCGGGTTGGACAGACGACATGGGCAAAACCTAAAAAAATGACCCTTAAATTTTAAGGTTGTCTTACGCGAAAAGCAAAATTGAATTATTATACAATTGTACTTTTATTCATCGAGGCTGCCATGCACGCCGATCTCACTAAAAATTATGACCCAAAAGAAGAACATTTAAATGTTTGGACCCATGGCGTAGGTGCAGCTTTAGCCTTGCTTGCATGTATTTTGATGTTAATAAAAGGCGCGTATTTACCGATTGCTGCATGGTGCGCTTTATTGGTATATGGCTTGAGCATGGTTTTATTATTTTCAGCTTCGACCTTATATCATTTAGCCAAAACTCAAGAGCGCCGTTTTTGGTATAAAAAGCTTGACCACACCGCTATTTATTATTTAATTGCAGGTACTTACACCCCTTTTTTAGCCATTGCTTTACCTACCCCTAAAGCCAAAATGCTGCTTGTGGCGTTATGGGTCATTGCCTTTATTGGTACAGCGTTTAAGCTTATTTTTATTCATCGCTTTCAAAAGATATCGTTATTTGCTTATTTAATGATGGGTTGGTTGGCCGTGTTAGTGATGGATGACATGCAACGTTATTTGTCATCAGAATGCCTGACTTTATTAATTGGTGGAGGTGTAGCTTATACTGTAGGCGCATTGTTTTATGCCTTAAAACGGGTAAGATACACCCATGCGATCTGGCATGTTTTTGTATTGTTAGGGGCAGGATTACAATTCCTTGCCATCTATCTGTACGTGATTTAACCACTTCATCGGTCATTTTAGGCACCCTAAGCGAGACGATTAGAAGTGGTCCCCGTTGTTTTTTTAAAAAATTACGCCTTTTTTAAAAAGATTACGCTTTTAAAACTAAGTTAATTTATTTTTAGTAAGTGTAAGGTCCCCCATGGCGTCATCAACGACTCAACAAGAAATCGCTCCTAATTCAAAATTTCGTGTATTAACCGCAAGTTTGGTGGGTACAACGATCGAGTTTTTCGATTTTTATATTTATGCCACTGCGGCAGTGATTATTTTTCCATATTTGTTTTTTCCAGCAAGTACAGACCCAATGACCGCGACCATTCAGTCATTGGCAACCTTTGCAATTGCCTTTATTGCCCGCCCAATTGGTGCGGCCTTATTTGGTCATTTAGGTGACCGAATAGGACGAAAAGCCACTTTGGTCGCAGCCTTGCTGACCATGGGTATTTCGACTGTGTGTATTGGTTTATTACCAACCTATGCACAAATTGGTATTGCTGCGCCCTTATTACTTGCCCTTTGCCGTTTAGGTCAAGGTTTAGGTTTAGGTGGTGAATGGTCAGGTGCTGTGTTATTGGCCACCGAAAATGCACCAGAGGGCAAACGTGCTTGGTACGGCATGTTCCCACAGCTTGGCGCTCCAATTGGTTTTATTTTAGCCACGGGTTCCTTCTTAACCTTAGGCGCTTTTATGACTGAAGAAGCCTTTATGAGCTGGGGCTGGCGTATTCCGTTTATCTCAAGTGCCTTATTGGTGATTGTAGGTTTATGGATTCGTTTAAAATTACATGAAACACCTGCTTTCCAAAAAGTACTCAACAAACAAAAAGAAGTGAATGTACCCTTTGTTGAGGTCTTTAAAAAGCATACCCCAATGTTAGTTTTAGGCACCATCGCGGCAATTTGTACTTTCGTGGTGTTCTATTTAACCACAGTCTTTGCCTTGCAATGGGGAACCAAGGAACTCGGTTATTCACGTGAAGAGTTCTTACAACTACAGCTTGTAGCAACCTTGTGTTTTGCAGCATTTATTCCGCTATCGGCGATTTTAGCGGAAAAATTTGGTCGTAAAGCGACTTCAGTTGGCGTGTGTATTGTGTCAGCGATTTTTGGTATTTTCTTTGCCGACATGCTTGAATCAGGCAGCACTTTCATTGTGTTCTTGTTCTTATGTACAGGCTTGGCGATTATGGGTTTAACCTATGGTCCAATTGGTACAGTTTTATCAGAAATCTTCCCAACTTCAGTGCGTTATACAGGTTCGGCTCTTACCTTTAACATGGCGGGTATTTTTGGTGCATCTTTTGCGCCATTAATTGCAACCAAGCTTGCAACCGAGTACGGTTTACAAGCCGTAGGTTATTATCTCACAGCAGCTTCCATTTTATCTTTATTGGCATTTTTAATGATTCGTGAAACCAAACACGATGATGTTAACAACCAAGTATAAGATGCAAAAAAGCCAGCAACAATGCTGGCTTTTTTATGCCCTGATACATAACAGATCGTAGTAAAACGATCACACCTTAAAATCTGTTATATAATAAAAATACAACAAAGACTCTATTTTCACCAACAATACAAAAGGATGTTTCAAGCGCTTTTAGCTTGCAAAAATCTGATTAAAAATAACTTAAACCCATTTGAGGTACCCGCGATGACACATATTAAAAAGAAGCCCAACCGTGTTTACATTGGCATTGCCATTTTGATCTTAGTCATCATTTTAGGATTTATTTTTGGTTAGCTAATTTCAATGATATCAATGGTCGGTGGCACACCAAAACGAAAGGGTACCCCGACCATTCCGGTGCCAACTGTCACAAATACATCTGCATGCGTATGCTGATACAAACCGCGTTTGTGCCCTAAGATAGATACTTTTTTCATGACGTAATCTGTAATCCAGGGCAATTGCACTTGTCCACCATGCGTATGCCCTGAGAGCATTAAAGGACGTGTTGCCAGCTCGGGCACCATTTCTACCGTATCTGGATTATGCGACAACAAAATAAAAGGCTTATCTTGTGGCAATTCAGGCAAATTACGCATATCGGCTTTACCTGCCCACAAATCGCCTACCCCAACTAAATTAAATTCTTCAAATTCAACAATCTGACCTTCAATATCAAGTACGTTATTTACACTTAGTGCATGACTGAGTAAATCTTGAATGGGTGGTCCGGGATATTGCTCGTCGTGATTGCCTGTAACCGAGTAAATGGGCACTTGAATGTTTTGTAAAATTTTCAGCTCATCTGCTAATTTATGTTCAGGCTCGTACGTCCAATCGCCTGCCACCACCACAAAATCAGGTTGTTGCTGATTAATTTTATCAACAATAATTTTCAGTTGTCGCTCATGACCTGAAAATAAACCAATGTGCAAATCGGCAATCAAGGCAATACGTACTGGGCGCTTAAAAGGCTGCTTGGGATTAAACTGATAATGCAAGGTTTTAACCAACACCATATGCGGTTCAATAAAGCGTGCATAAATTAACAGGCTTGAGAGCAAAAACACGAAGATGGCTTGATGCTGAGAAAAAATACCGCTAAAACCAGCATAAAGGCTAAATAGCCACAACGGCCACAATAAATAAGACAGATAAAAGGCCAATAAGTGAATAAACGCTTTAATAGGATGAATGGTTTCGGTACGCGTTTGGCTCAGCCATGCTTGGGCAACTCCCCACACGGCCAACACAGCAAAAACGCCATAAAACACATTCAACACATTCATATTTAGATCACCACAAATTTTATTTATCTTTTCATAGCTCGACATTATACTCAAACGCTATTTTTTTGCTTTGATGTGTGTATGTCAGGTTTTACTCGTTTTACAGTGAGCTCACCTAAGGTGGCAAGTCTTGTGCTTTGTGGTGCAATGCTTGGGCTTAGTGCATGTTCAACGTTGCCAAAAAATACCCCGCAACCTATTGAGTACGCTTTTAACACGCCCACCGATCAAACCCATTTGGCCAAGATTGTGTTGCCTTTACGTGAAAAGTATCCGCAACTTACCGGTTATCATTTGTTGGCTGACCCTTTAGAAGCTTTGGCCGCACGTCTACACTTAATTGATACTGCAGAAAAAACCTTAGATTTACAATATTATATTTGGGATAACGACAAAGTCGGCGCGCTTGCCTTAGATGGTATTATTCGCGCAGCCGACCGTGGTGTCAAAGTCCGCTTACTCATTGACGACAATAACTCCAAAAAAATGCAAGGCATTTATTTAGCCCTTGATCAGCATGCTAATATTGATGTGCGATTATTTAATCCTTATCGTTTTCGCTACATGCGTACCTTAGACATTGTCTTAGATTTGAAACGCATTAATCGTCGCATGCATAACAAAAGCTTTATTGTAGATAACCAATTGTCTTTAATTGGTGGACGCAATATGAGCAACCAATATTACAACGTCAGCGACAATTACCAATTCTCTGATGTCGATGTCATTTTAGCCGGTGCTGCATCAGACCAAATTGTGCATTCTTTTGATGAATATTGGAACGATGAATATGCATATCCTGTGTTTAACTTAGTAGACAGCAACAAATACGATTTAGATTTTCATAATTTAAAGCAACAAGTTGCAGAACACTTTCAACTTGCTACGGTACAAAACTATTTAGACTTGGCTGCACGTGGTCGTGCCTTTGAACAGTGGCTTGAAAATGATATTCAGCTGAATTGGGTAGAGGCAAGCGTGGTCAAAGACCCACCCAATAAGGTCAAAGATTTAGCCGAAGATCACGAATATTTATACGCTCAATTGGCTGAGCAACTTGAACAACCTCAAACACAAGTCGACATTATTTCTGCTTATTTTGTACCTAAATCAGAAGGTACCCAACTGCTGAGTGATTTAGCACAAAATGATGTCAAAGTACGGGTGCTGACCAATTCGTATAAAGCCAATGATGTGGCACTGGTACATGCCTTTTATGCCAAATATCGTGAAGAATTGCTTAAAAACAAGGTGGAATTGTATGAGTTTTTATCAGCACCTGAGTTTAAAAACCTCAATGCCAATACCGATGAAATTTCCCAAAAAGCCAAGGTCAGTCTTAAAGGTTTAAGTCGCTCAAGTTTACATGCCAAAATGATGGCAATTGATGAAAAGCAAGTGTTTGTGGGTTCTTTTAACTTTGATCCACGTTCTGTGAAATATAATACCGAAATTGGCGTGATACTCAACAGCCCAGATTTAGCACGTGCTGTGCATCAGACCATGGATCAAAATCTGTCTAAATATGCTTATAAACTGGTACTGAACGCCAATGAACATATTCATTGGAAACTAAAGCGCCAAGATGGCAGCGTTCAGACCTTGGAAAAAGAGCCTAAAATTAGTTGGTGGCAAAAGGTTGGCTTAAAAGCGATTTCTTGGCTACCCATTGAAGATTTAATGTAACACACGGCGTTGCAAGTCGTTTAAGCCCTGCTGCATAGTGTCGCTGACTAAGCGAGTCAAGCTCTCAACACTATGCCCTGTGACTTCAATACTTGGCAGTGCCATTAAATGCGCGGTGACTTTGGGCATTTCAAGCACACGTTTGACATGCTCAGCAAAGCTCAAATCGCCTACATAAGGTGAGACTAAATCTAACTCACCTTGCTGATTTACATAACAAATTAAGCAAATTTGCACTGGTTTTTGCGCTTCAATCGCAGCACCCAATAAACGCCCATGTATTTTTTTAATACTTGTGCCATCTGTCGTGGTGGCTTCAGGGAAAAATAACACCGGAATATCTTGTTTTAAAAAATTGGTGATTTGCTCACGAATGCGCAATGAGTCACCCGAGCCACGTTTAATAAACAACGTACCACCGCCTTTGGCGAGTTTCCCCAATAAAGGCCATTGTTCAATTTCAGCTTTTGCCAAAAAAAATACTCGGGCAGCCGAACCCAATACCGCAATATCTAGCCAAGACACATGATTACTGACCCAAAGCGCAGGTGTACGTGGAATCTCACCATGCACACGCACTTCAATATTAAAAACTTTGCATAACTGACGGCAAAAATGCTGCACATAACGGGTATTTTGTGGATTATTAGGTTGCTTATACAGACCATGTCGATAAACCAAATAAAAACCTTCACTGACACCCAATACAGCACTGCTGACTTTTTTTGTATATAAAAATAGTTTTTCAAGCTTGGTTTTTGATTTGAGTACAACAAGATTGGTCTTCATACAACATCTACTTTGGTTCAGCTGATTTGGCATTCTATACCCATCAATCATAAAAACCGAAGATCAGGATTAAAAAAACCCATTTTCATCTTGGTTAAAAAATATCTAAACTGAATTTTTATCGTTTAATTAGATTAAAAAAACGATGGATATAACATCTGCCTATTGAGTCGAATCTCTATTATGAAGCGCCGTACCTTAGTTAAAATGTTATTTGGCGTCTCCATTTTGTACATGGGTGCAATTTTACTATTTGCCAAACTCATAAAACTGGTTTTGCTCCCTGAATAGATTGTTCTTCTTTGACACTTTCCCCTAAAATAAACTTTTAATGCTTTAAAGAAGAATTGAGTGGAAGAGTTTGCAGCTGCACAAAGTGAACGTATTATTTTAGTCAGCGTTGCTGTTCAAATGTTAGATGATCTTGACCATGATGAGTTTGCCTTATTGGCTAAATCTGCAGGCGCCGATGTGGTGGCTCATGTTGAGGTACAACGTTTACGCCCAGATGCCAAATTGTTTGTTGGCTCAGGTAAAGCTGAAGAAATTGCCGAACTGGTCCAAGAATTAGAAGCAGAGTTGGTGATTTTTGATCATGCCTTAACCCCCGCTCAAGCGCGTAACTTAGAGCGCGTGGTGCAATGCCGTGTGGTGGATCGCACCGAACTTATTTTAGATATTTTTGCGCAACGTGCGCGTACCTTTGAAGGCAAGTTACAAGTTGAATTGGCGCAGCTTGCCCATTTATCCTCACGTTTAGTAGGTGGTCGCTTAGGTTTAGATGGTCAAAAAGGTGGTATTGGCTTACGTGGTCCGGGCGAAACGCAACTTGAAACCGACCGTCGTTTACTTAAAGTGCGTATGACCCAACTCAAAGCCAAGCTAGATAAAGTCCGTCAAACGCGTATTCAAGGGCGTGCTGCTCGCCAAAAAGCCGCTATTCCAACTGTATCTTTGGTGGGTTATACCAATGCGGGTAAATCGACCTTATTTAACCGCTTGGCCCATAGCCATGTCTATGCTGCCGACCAATTGTTTGCAACACTTGATCCAACTTTACGTCGTCTTGATTGGGATGGCATTGGCACTTTAGTTTTGGCCGACACCGTAGGTTTTGTGCGTAACTTAGCCCACTCTTTAGTTGAATCGTTTAAAGCCACCTTAGAAGAGACCTTAGAAGCCAATCTAATTTTGCATGTGATTGATTCCAGCAGTCACGATCTACATGAGCAAATTGAAGCGGTTGAAAAAGTATTAAAAGAAATTGGGGTAGATACGCCAATTTTGCGTGTTTATAACAAAATTGATCAAAGTGGCGAAGATGCAAAGATCATCTATGCCAAACCGCATGAGCCAGAGCGTGTGTATGTTTCAGCGCATAGTGGTGCAGGTTTAAACCTGTTACAACAAGCGGTTCAAGAATGCCTAATGGGACAACTGCAACAGTTTGATTTGGTGCTAAAACCGGCATATGGCAAATTGCGTAATCAGTTATATGCGCTCAATGTGATTGTCAGTGAAGCATATGATGATGAAGGCAATTTACAGCTTAAAGTTGCCATGGCAGGCGCCAAACTTGAGCAATTGATCAAACAAGCGCATTTGCCCTTAGACGAAATTTTAGGACAAAGCGCACAACAATTCCAAAGACCGCTAGAAGAGTTTGAAATCAAGCCCTAAATCGGTTAAAAGATCATGCATATAGAATAAAACTTAGGCAACAGCGACAATGCAAGGATTCAAAAAGATCGACTGGCCCGCATGGATGGGCACCATTGCCCTGATTGTCAGCTTTCGTGAGGTCGCCGTATGGTTATGTAGCCAATGGGGACATCCTGAATTAGGCAACTTAACCGGATTACTCAGCTTACTGATTATTTTGGTCATTTGGCGTAAAACCAAAGGCTTACCACAGCGTTTAATTGACACTAACGGCAAAATGATGCGTGAAAGTGGTTTTGCCTTTTTACCTTTGTGTGCAGGATCTTTAATTGCCTTGGTGCATATGGGCGCTGAAATTCCGTTGTTTTTATTGGTGATGACGGTAAGTACCTTATTGCCGCTTTGGGTGTATGCCAAAATGGCCAAAAAGTGGCTTTAGGAGAATCAAATGTTCAGTATTCTTAGCGGTTTTATGCTCACTTTAATTGCTTATTTAATCGCTAAACCCATCAATAAGCGCCTACCTCAAGTGCCTTTATTAATTATTGGTATGTTTTTGGTGATTGGTTTGCTGTTGCTGTTTGGTATTCCTTATGAGCGTTATCAGCATGATATGAATCTCATTTTTAGTCATTTGTTGGGCTATGTGACGGTGGCACTTGCGATTCCCTTGGCTGCTATGCGTTATGATGATTTACCACTCAAAGCCATGCTTGGGATTTTAGTGTTTGCCAGTATCAGCGCAGTGGCTTTACCCATGGGTTTGGCTTATGCCTTACATATGGCAGAACCCACTGTACTTGCCTTTGCCACCCGTGCAGTCACCACCCCGATTGCCATTAATATTGCTGAACTTTTACAGTCACCTGTGAGTGTTGTGATTTTAATTGTGATTTTATCAGGCACCATTGGCGCTGCATTTTCGTCGATTATTTTACGTCATATTAACGATGAACGTGCCACAGGTTTGGCTTTAGGTCTAGCCGCACATGCCATTGGCACGGCGCAAGCATGGCAACGTGGTCCTGTTGCAGGACGCTACGCGGCTTTTGGTATGGCGGTCAATGCTGTATTTACAGCAATTTGGCTGCCCAGTTTTATTTTAATGCTACGTTAAAAAAAGCCTGCATGATGCAGGCTTTTTTCATTAAATGTTTAAGCACAAGGATTATCGACTGAAAAGATCTGTTGATCTTCTAAGCGATACGCCAATAGTTGATTACCCCACACGCAACCGCCATCGACATTTTGAATCTGCTTAGACACAGTCTTGCCCTGTAAGGCGGCCCAATGACCAAACAACACTTGATGGGTCTTTGCCGCTTGAGATTCAAACTCAAACCAAGGTTTAAACCCTTCAGGCATGGGCTCATCTAATGCATCTTTAAAACTAAACTCTAAACGCCCAATTTCATCAACTAAACGCATACGGGTTAAGTAATTGGTAATACAACGTAAACGTGCATTGCCTTGCAAATCCTCCGACCAAAGATCAGGGGTTTTGCCATACATCTCGGTTAAAAAATCATCCATTACAGCAAAATCATCATGCGCAATCACACTTTGTACTTCTTTGGCATAAGCTGCAGCTTGTGCCACAGTCCAATTGCTCGGAATACCCGCATGAGTGAGCACCGTATGTTCATTGGGAAACAAACATAAGGGCTGACGACGCAACCAATCAATCAGATCATCACTTTCTAAGGCGTGAATCACATCATCAATTTGATCATGGGGCTTACTCGGTTTAATCCCGCGTGCCACCGCCAACAAATTTAAATCATGATTGCCCAGCACAGTTGCTGCATGACCTTGCTCAACCAATTTTTTAATAAAACGTAATGCACCGAGTGAGTTTTCCCCACGCGCCACCAAATCACCGGCAAACCAAATAAAATCTTGATCTGCATCAAATTGAATATGTTTAAGCAAGGCTTTAAGTGCTTCAAAACAACCTTGCACATCACCTATGACATAGTTGTAACGAACGTTTTTTACTGACATTTATGCATCTACCGTTTGATCTGCAAGTGCCACAAATTGAGCCAATGTTAAAGTTTCAGGACGTGCCATTGGATCAATGCCTGTTTTTTCAAATGCATCATCTGCCAACATGCCCTTTAAGCTGTTGCGCAGGGTTTTACGACGTTGGGTAAACACATGTGATACCAAACGTGCCAAGGCTTTTTCATCTTTAGCCACAATTGGTTTTACATCATACGGTTCTAAACGAAACACCGCAGAGGTCACTTTTGGCGGTGGGTTAAATGAACCTGGTGGTACTTCAAACAAAAACGTAGGTTTACAGTAATACTGAATCATCACCGACAAACGACCATATTCTTTGGTCTTTGGCGACGCGGTAATGCGATCCACCACTTCTTTTTGCAACATAAAGTGCATGTCTTTGACTTTGTCACCAAATTCTAAGAGATGAAACAGCAATGGCGTTGAAATATTATACGGTAAATTACCCACCACACGTAGCGGACGACCCTCTTCAAACAATTGAGTAAAGTCGTATTTTAAGGCATCGGTTTCAACAATGGTTAAACGCTCAGGATAAGGCACACGACCGGGTAAACCTGCGGCTAAATCACGATCGAGCTCAATCACAGTTAAAGCATCACATTCACCAATTAAAGGCGAAGTTAAAGCTGCTAAACCTGGGCCAATTTCAACAATATTTTCACCTGTGCGCGGATTAACCGAACGCACAATTTTGGCAATTACACGTTGGTCATGTAAAAAGTTTTGACCAAAACGCTTTCGCGTGTGATGCCCTTCATCTTTTGGGTTTAAGGCATTAATTTGATACATAGAAAAATTCCAACGTGAATTAGTGACGAGCAAGATCTAAGGCTAAATCAACAGCAACATGCAAACTTGAACTTTTTGCCAATCCCGTGCCTGCAAGGGAGAGTGCTGTGCCATGATCAACAGAAGTTCGAATAAAAGGTAAGCCGAGAGTAATATTAATGGCTTCACCAAAGCCTTGTGATTTTAACACAGGTAAGCCTTGATCGTGATACATCGCTAAAACTGCGTCGGCGTCTTTTAAATTTTCAGGCGTAAATAAAGTATCGGCAGGCAAACTCAAACTCATGTTGATGCCTTGCGCTCGATAGCTTTCAAGCACCGGATTAATCACTTGAATTTCTTCCATCCCCAAATAACCATCTTCACCTGCATGTGGGTTTAAGCCACAGACTAAAATTTTTGGTGCCTCAATTTTAAATTTTGATTTTAAATCATCAATTAAAATATCAATGACTTGATGCAGGCGTTCAGGAGTAATGGCATCAGGCACAGCACGGAGCGGTAAATGCGTTGTAGCCAAGGCTACACGTAAGGTTTTGGTGGCAAGCATCATCACCACACGCGCTACATCTGCACATTCTTGGTAATATTCGGTATGTCCACTAAAAGCAATACCGGCTTCATTAATCACCGATTTTTGCACCGGTGCTGTGGCAACCCCCACACTTTGACCCGTCATGGCGTAATGAGCTGATCGACGTAATTGTTCTAATACATAAGCTGAGTTATTTGGATTTAATTGACCTAAAACCACATCTTCAGCCACTGCGATATGTTCAACATAAAGCTCACCCGCTGCACAAGATTGCGTTTGCCCTTGATACTCAATCATTTTCACATCAAGATTTAGGCTTTGCGCACGGCTTTTGAGCATATTTAGATCTGCTAACACCACAATTGGTCGTTCATCCACGCGATTGGCTAAACTTAAACAAATATCCGGTCCAATCCCCGCAGCTTCACCACTGGTGACATATAAAGGCAGCATGTTCAATCTCATTGCTTGATTTTATTGTTATTATAGAGCGCTTTTAAGCATTTGATTTTGCCCAATTGTTTAAAATTGCTGAAAAAAACGCAATTTATTTTGATTAATATTTGCACTTTTTCAAGTTTAACTATAGAATATTCCGCTTGAAATTTTAATTTTCATTGTGGTTCTAGACAAAGTCGTATAGAATCGCGTCTCCTTTAGTTTGGACAGATTCCATAGTCCAAACCAACTATAATAGGTAGTGGTTTAATGAAAACTCTCAGCGCTAAGCCAGCTGAAGTTCAACACGACTGGTACGTTGTTGATGCTTCTGGCAAAACTTTAGGTCGTCTTGCGACTGAAATCGCTCGTCGTTTACGCGGTAAGCATAAAACTTCTTATACTCCTCACGTTGACACTGGCGACTACATCGTTGTTATCAATGCTGAAGAAATTACTGTGACTGGTAAAAAAGCTCACGATAAGAAATACTATCGCCATACTGGTTTCCCTGGTGGTATTCGCGAAACTAACTTTGAAAAGTTAATCGCGCACAAACCTGAAACAGTTTTAGAAAAAGCTGTTAAAGGTATGTTACCAAAAGGTCCTCTTGGTTATGCAATGATCAAAAAAATGAAAGTGTACGCTGGTACTGAGCATCCACACGCTGCTCAACAGCCACAAGTTTTGGACATCTAAGGGATACAGCACATGGCTACTAACTATGGTACAGGTCGCCGTAAGACCGCAACTGCACGTGTTTTCCTATCAGCTGGTACTGGTAAACTCGTAATTAACAACCGTTCTTTAGAACAATACTTCGGTCGTGAGACTGCTCGTATGGTTGTTAACCAACCGCTTGAGCTTTTAGAAGCGACAAACAAATACGACCTTTACATCACTGTTGCTGGTGGTGGTATTGGTGGTCAAGCAGGCGCGATCCGTCACGGTATTACTCGTGCATTAATCGCTTCTGACGAGACTTTAAAACCTGCTCTTCGTCAAGCTGGTTTCGTTACTCGTGATGCTCGTGAAGTTGAACGTAAGAAACTTGGTTTACGTAAAGCACGTAAACGTCCTCAATTCTCTAAACGTTAATTCGTTTACCGAATCGGACAAAAAAAGCCTTGGAATTTTCCAAGGCTTTTTTTATGCCTATTGATAAGCATCATTACACCAAAATTCTCGTAATACATAATAGTTAATCATGCCAATCATTAGGATCGACAAAAAGAAGATAATATTGAACATTCCACGACTCCTTGAGTATTTTTTATTGTGCTTAGTCTGAGTAACGTGCTTTTTGGCACAGGTTTTAGTATCCTAAATTCTTCAATCTTAGCTTAGTAGTTTATGTCCTTGGAAAACCCAGCTATACAGGGAATTACCTTATACAGCCATAGTGATGACTTCCGCTGCCACTGGATTCGTTATGTTTTGGCAGAAAAACAAATTAAATATCATTTAATTATGCTCGACGCGAGTGATGAAGATGTCGCGAGCTTAAATCCTTATAATCAATTGCCTATGTTGATTGAAAATGAACTGAAATTATTTAATACCACGATTATTGCTGAATATCTAGATGATCGTTATCGTCAAACTAAACTCTATGCCGATGCACCGGGTCCGCGTGCTGAACAACGTCAATACATTTGGCGTTTTGAACAAGATTGGCTCAAGCTTGCTGATGTAATGCTGTGCCATCCGGACAGTTTAGATCAACACGCTAAAATCAAAGCGCAACAAAAATTACGTGATACGCTCATTTCATTGACGCCTTTGTTCCAACATTTTCCTTATTTTATGTCGGAAAGCTTTAGTATTTTAGATTGTATGCTAGCACCCATTTTTTTACGTTTAAAATCTATGGGAATTGAGTTACCACCTCAACATTGCCGTCCAATTCATTTATATTGCCAACGTATTTTTAGCCGACCCGCTTTTATGCAATCTTTAACTTTGCAAGAAAAGAATCGCTACAAAGAATTATTAACTTAACTTATTGAGCTTTATTATGTCTGATTTAGAACTCAACTTAACCCCTACCCGTCCGTACTTAGCGCGTGCTATTTATGAATGGATTTGCGATAACAACCTCACGCCTTATCTCTTGGTAGATGCTACAGCAGCCAATACTTCAGTGCCAACCGAACACATTCAAGATGGGCAGATTGTACTTAATATCGTGCCACACGCAGTGCATGCTTTGCATATGAGTAATGATGCGATTAGCTTCTCAGCACGCTTTGGTGGCGTATCACGCGACATCTATGTCCCTTTTGCTGCATTGTTGGGTATTTATGCGCGTGAAAATGGTCAGGGTTTATTCTTTGACCCAAGTGAATATGGCGATATTCAAACGGAACAAGATCAAGTAGAATCAGAACCACAACAAGAGCAACCTAAGAAAAAACCAAGCCTACGGATCTTGGATTAAATAAAGGAGAGTCTGATGGCTTTTGATTTAGTACAATATTTTGCTGAGCAGATTAGTATTCAAAAGCCTCAGCTTTTAGCCAATTATGACGTACACACTCGCCAACAGCATTTACATGAGTTAAATGTGCTGTGTTTAGGTAAACTCATTACCTTATGGAATGAAGACGAAAAAAAGCTTTACCATGAAATTCAAGCACAAGAACAACTGTATATTCAAGAAATTGCAAGACGTCTTACGACTTCGGTACACAATCAATCTAGCTTAACTAAAACTGAACTTGAACCGACCTTAAGTGAAATTGTTAAGCTACAACTGCAAGAACTCAAACAGTTAGAAGATACCGCGCATTTTGGCATTGAAGGCTTTCGTGAATTGCTTAAAGGGCAAATTGAGCATTTATCTGGTCAAGCCGATGATTGGGTTTGGTCAACAAATAGACTAACAAGCCTGCAAGGTTCTAAACCAATGCAACAAGAACCGCTATCATTGGACGCCACATTAAAGGAGTTTCATCACATGGTTCAACAAAACGATCACCACGACCATCACCCTGTTGCTGAAGTTGTTGCACCTGCAGTCCCGGGATGGGCAAAACTTTTAGAACCTGTTGTTGCCGTCTTAATCTTATGGATTTTATATGGCGCTGTCAGCCAAGTATTTGCTTAAAATAAAAAGCCCCATCATCTGAATGGGGCTTTTTTTTAAAGACTTTTTAAATAGGCCACAACCTCGTGATTACCTGCCATCTCAGCCAATTCTAAAGCGCTGTATGGTGCTTTATAAGCAACATCTGCCCCTTGAGCCACCAAGAGTTTGACGACGTCTAGCGCATCATTTTCAGCTGCTGCATGCAAAGCGCTATAGCCCTCTTCATCGGTGGTATTTACATCACTGTTTTTTAAAGCATTGCTTACTTGTTCTAGGTTGCCTAAAGATGCCCAATACACTAATTCAGGTAAATGCAGCTCTTCATCATCTTCAGGTACAGGGGTAAAAGTATACTCGTTCATACACTGCTCTCAATTGAGTTTTATTTATCGCACAATAGCACAATCACGCTGCTGTTTGGCTTGATACAAATGTGAATCTGCACAGTGAATTAAGGCTTTGGCATCTGCATAAACATGCTGACTGTCCATCACTACACCACCAGTACTTATCGTTACATAGCTTTTGGCATCCAAACGCTTTACATGCTGGATATTTAATTCACGTATAGCCACTAAACATCCATGAGCAAAGGTTTGGGCTTCAGATAAAGATAAATTTGGCACTAGTATTGCAAATTCTTCCCCACCATAACGTGCCAAAAATCCATCATCAGGTAATTGCTGTTGCAGCAATACCACAAGGTCTTTTAACACTTGATCACCATGTAAATGACCATAGGCATCATTATAATTCTTAAAAAAATCAACATCGAGCATGAAAAAGGCAAGGCTTGAAGAGTTATTCTGTGATGACTTAAAATATTGCTGTAGCGTTTCATCTAAAGCATAACGATTGTAAGCTCCTGTTAAATCATCAAGTTTTAATTGCTGCTTTAATTGCTCATTGAGTTGAATAACAGTATAAGTGCGCTCAACTACCTGCTGATCAAGGCTTTGATTTAAAAGAAGCAATTGTTGGTTATAACAAATGGCTTGCTGACTTTGCAGCGCATAATCGCGGCTCAAATATATCGTCACTAAAACAAAATAAATGCAGGAGGTATAAAAAGAGATTTCAATTGAATCAATCAGTTTTAAACCCAATAAATAATCATGAATAAAAGTTAAACACAGTATTGTAATTGCCAAGGTGTTGGCTTTAGAAAATGCGATCTTATATTTTATAATATGATAGATGCCGTAAAGCATGTTAAAAAATAGTAAAGCTGAAGCTGCAAAACTTTTAAAAAAGAAATCTTGAAAGATTAAAGGTGGCTGCGACAAAATCACCAAAAAATTTGCACAGATCATACAACTTAAAAATGCATAAATGCCATAACTCAATGAATGTGGTAGAGCATAACGAATATAATTTATAAAAAACAAACAACTGAGTGCCGTTAACAAATATTCTATACGCGTACCCCAAAGCCATTCAATGGAGGTAAATAAGGTATAAGCAAATGGTACAGCAAAGAAACTACGCAGACTAAAACATAAAATAAACAGAGACAAAAACAATAAAGGTAAAATAGGTTGTTGTAACTTTAAACGATAAATCGCAAAGAGTGCCATAAAGAGTGAAATCATTACCAACATACCACTCACCCAAGTGGCAGGAATAATATGATGATAGAAGTGACGTCGAATAGGTTCTTCATAACCCATCACTAAAGCATTTTGAGGACCACCGCGAATATGCTGATAACTTGAAAAATCTAATCGGATATCAAATTCAGATTTGTCTAAAGTAAAAATCAATAATCGAGGTGCCATTTGTGTACGATGCTGATCTTGCGTACCGACCTGCCCAACTTTAAGCATCATTTTATCGTTAATATATAAACGATAAGCCCCATATTGATAGGGTATAAATAAAGCTAAGGGCTGACCAACAGCAGCATTTGGAACTTGAAACTTCTGGCGAAAAATACCATGATGATTCACTTCTCCAAGCATAGTTTCAAAAGAGTTGGGTAACTCAACCGAAATAGCAGCAGCTTTGAATGCATCTAAAGTCAATTGCTTAGGATAATAGTGCCATGTGCCACTCAGCTCAACCTTGCTCCGTTCAGAAAAATCTAACAGTCGTACATCAGCTATACTTAAGTTGCTGTAAGCAAAAAATAGTATAGTGAGTAAAAAATGTAAGGTTAAACGGGCCATGTAGATTAAGCCTTTTAAATATTATGTAAGCATAAAAAAAGCCCCCCTGATCATTGATCAGGGGGGCTTTTTTAGAATAATGAGCTGGCGATGACTTACTCTCACA